>NZ_CP014514.1 GCF_001577365.1 Frondihabitans sp. PAMC 28766 | reverse complement strand
CCGGATGAGCGGCGATGATCTCAGCTAAGGAGTCGTTGACAAATCGGGCGTTCTCCACCGCACGGACCGGGTCCACTTCCACTTCGATACCAGGCACCGTCAGCGACAGGACCTGCATGGCGATTCCGTTGGCGTCCATGTCCGGCAGGCGCAGCTGTGTCACGTCGGGAAGTCGGGCGGCCATGTCCGCGTAGAACTCGGGCTGCACATTCCCAGGCATCGGGAACACGGGCCGCCGTGCATTCAACCCGGGAATCGAGATAGCTTCCTCGACCGCGATGAGGTCTCCCGTCAGGCGCCCGCCGCCGGAACGAGGATCCGGCCGCCCGAGGTCGACTTTTCTGCCTCATCGAGGATTACCGCGGCGACCGTGGCACGGGAGGCGTGCGGGGGCAGGAAGGGCTTGCGGTAGTCCTGCAGCGGAACGCTGCGACGGGCCTCGCTGACGCCGCCGACCCAGAGATCCGGGGCGTGAAACACCAGCGCACCGCCTGCGAGAGCGATCGCATCGGCTGCGGCCTTTTCTTCAAGTTCCCTGCCGACGAACATTTTCATCATGCCCTGGTAGACGCCGCCGCCTGCACCGGCCGATGTTCCCGACCCGAGGGCGCCCAGCCACAGAACGCGAGCTGGCTGTCGGGTGAGCACTTTCGCGCCGGCGATCAGGGTCCCTGGCCCATCGCCCTTGCTGATACCGAGCGCGGAGATGATCACGTCGACGTCCGCCAGATTCGTAAACGAGTCAGGCTTGGTGACGTCGGCATAGCGGGCGTCAACGGAACCGTTTGCTGGCTGGATGTACTCGTCGGGTTTACGGACGAGGGCGACGACCTGGTGGTTGCGTCCGAGGGCCTGCTCCACGATGAGGTGGCCGACTTTACCTGTCGCGCCAAGAATTGCGATACGCATGATTTCTCCTAAGTAAACGAGTGTTGGTCATCAGAGTGAACACCTGTTGGTAATAAATGTCAACTCGCCCTGGCTGGTTGGCACGTGCTTCGGATCGCGATACAGTGAACAACTGTTGGCCAAGCCAGAAAGGAGTGCCCCGTGGATGGCGGAGAGTCGGTTCCGCGGCGACGTAACGCTCGTGGCCAAGGGCAGGCGCTCAAGGTTGAGCTGGTCACGGCGGCCGCGCGACTGCTCGCGACATTAGATCGGCCCGAGACCTTGACCCTGCGCCAGGTCGCTCGCGAAGTCGGCGTCGCTCCCGCCAGTATCTACAGTCACTTCCCCGACCTGGACGCGCTCATTCAGCACGTTCTGCAACTCCGCTACAACGAACTCGCCGCATCCATGGAAACGGCCGCACACAACGCAGCCGGACCTTTAGAAAACCTGGTTGCCCGATGCGCCGCATACGTGCACTGGGGTGTTGGCCATCCGGGTGAGTACCGCACCCTGTTCGGTGGGGGCATGCCGGAAGACGTCGGTCCCCTTTCTGCCCACGGCGCGGGAGAGGAACTGCTCGGCTCCGTCGTCGAAGCCCTCGCCGACGCGCACGACAGCGAAGGCACGGACGGGGATGTCGAACGAGAATGGCAAGCCGGCTTGCTGCTCTGGACCGCACTGCACGGCCTGGTGGCGCTCTATAACGCACACGGAAATATGCCTTGGCCGAGCTTAGAAACTCTGATCGCCCAAACCCTGGCATTGCACACCGGCCGAACTGTCGCCGCAATATCGACGTCAGCTGCACCATCTTCTCCTGCACAACCCGATTTCAAGTAGTTGCCAAATCCCAGGGATGATTCTGGAATCGAGGCTGCAATTCCCGCAAAGCGCGAGCGGGACGGACGAGAACAACTCCATCGCGATCGCATCGAACGAGTCATTCTCCGGCTGGACGAAGACCTTCACCGACCCGGTGGCTCTGCGCCGCGATCGTTGACCGACTGACGTTCAACGGCAAGATTATCGAGACCGGCACCGACTCCTACCGCCTTGCCCACAGCCGGGCACACTACGAGCAATCCACGTCCTAGGCGACCGGGGCCTCGACTGCGCCCATCAGACACCTCAGCCGGCGGCGCTCAGAACTCGAAGCTGTTCGACGAATCCAGGGAAGCGTTCGTCCAGTTCGGCCGCGCGCAACGACATCAGACAGCGCGTCCCCTCGGGATCGTTTTGAACGATGCCCGCCTCGCGGAGGATCTTCACGTGGTGACTCAGCGTCGACTGGCTCACCCCGAAATCGAACTCGCTGCCTTGGTGCACCTGCCCGTCCAGAAGCTTCTGCACGACTGCGAGCCGCACGGGACTTGCGAGAGCCTGCATCATCTGATGGACCGGGATCTCGCTCAGAGAAGGGTGAACGATCGCGCGCATACACAGATGATAGCAAACATCGATTATCGACGAACATCGATAGAGTACGGGCATGAGCATTGATGACAACGAGTACTCCGGCAAGCGTGTCCTGGTGACAGGAGGCTCCAAAGGCCTCGGCCTGGCAATCGCGACACGATTCGCCCGGGCAGGAGCCGAGGTGATCGTCGGCGCCCGCAGCGCCCCACCCGAGACCCTCAATGCGACATATGTTCCCGCGGATCTCAGCACCCCGGAGGGCATCATCACTTTCGCCGCCGCCGTCTTGGCGGACGGTCCCGTCGACGTCGTCATTCAAAACGCTGCGGCAACGAGCGCCAACGCGCCATCCGTGGACATCCCAGATGACGCCTGGGTCGCCGACCTGGCTTTGAACTTCCTCGGCATCGTTCGCCTCGATCGGGAACTTCTTCCCCCGATGCTCGAACGCGGCCGCGGAGTGATCGTGCACATCTCCTCGATCTCCAGCCACTTCCCTCAGCCCGGCCAGGCGTCCTACGCCGCCTCAAAAGCCGCCCTCAACGCCTACAGCCGCACCCTCGCCACCGAGGTCAGCCCCGCCGGCGTCCGCGTGGTCAACGTTCTTCCCGGCTTCATCATGACCGAAGGAGCAGCAGCTTCGCTGGGGGAGATGGCAAACGCGCAAGCCATCTCGCTGGATGAGATGCAGCAGAACATCGTCACCCATCTCGGGATCCCGATGCGCCGCCCCGGCACGCCCGCCGAGGCCGCCGAAATGGTCGCTTTCCTCGCCTCTGACCGCGCGAGCTGGGTCACCGGCGCCGAGTTCCGCATCGATGGCGGAATTATCCCCACCTTCTGAACCCGCCCTCGACCTGGAGAACACTCATGAGCACTCCCGAACTACGCCTCGGTGGCATCACGATCGACGCCGCCAACCCCCAGGCCCTCGCCTCATTCTGGGCCGCGGCCGCTGGAGGAGAATCAGCCGGCGACGACTCCGATGTGTTCCTTCAAACCGATGCTGTGACCGGACTCCGGTTCCACTTCCACCGCAGCACCGAGACATCCGACGCCCACACCATGCACCTCGACTTCCGCGTCGAATGGGGAAAACGAGATGCCGAGGTCGCCCGCCTCACCAGCCTCGGAGCATCACTCCGCTGGGAAGTGCTCGACGAACACCCCGGCATGCGCCTCACCGTGCTTGCAGACCCAGAAAACAATCTGTTCTGCGTCGTCGAAGTCCAGTCCGCCTAACGGTGGGTCCCGCTTACATTGCCCGCCTGGGTCCCGCTTAGGTTGATATCGCCAAGCAGATGAACGACCGGATGGGAACACTTAAGGGCATCACTGTTCCTGTCCTTCTCCTCAGCGGAACCGTCAGCCCGCCGTTTCTCCAGCGGTCGGTTCGCACCCTCCTCGAGGGTCTGTCTCGAATTCGGCGCCTCTCTGGTCAAGCGGCTTGGTGGGTAGGGTTGTTTTTGGTGGGTCTGGTGAGTGGCTTTTCCGAAGTGCCGGTGGCGGGATGTGAGCCGGTCACGCTGGATTTCAGTGTCGTTCCCGGCTGTCCTGCCGGGCCCACCGCTTCCTGTCCCGCGTCGTCGAGTAGCCGCCGGAAGACGACCGTCGCAAGGCGCCGCTTCAGCGCACGCAGGGCTTCCTTGCCCGTTTTCCCTTCCCGCCGTTTCCGGTCGTAGAACACCCTCCCTGGCCCCGTTTTCATGGCGATTTGGGTGATCGCTATCCCGTGGAGGGCGTAGTTCAGTTGCCGGTCGCCGCCGCGGGAGAGGCGGTGTCGGAGCACGTCACCGGAGGACACCTCCCGTGGTGCGACGCCGGCATAGGCGGCGAAGTGATTCTCGGTCGGGAACCGGTGAACAATCCCGGTGCGGCCCAGGATGCGTGCTGCGGTCACCGCCCCGACTGGAGTGGTCCCGGAAAGTTGGACACCGAATTTAGGGTCCTTCTTTCAGGAGTTGTCAGATGTATTCGAAGAGCACGTTGAGCCATTCCGACGCCGTGTCGGCTGTGGAGATGTTCGAAGAGGGGTTCACCGCGAAGTCAGTGGCCCGGACTCTTGACCTTGCCGGGGCTCCGGTCCAAATGTTATACCAGCGATGGCAGCTACGAGGATCAGGGGCGCTGGTGACGAGAGAGCGGAAGCAGTACGACTTCGACACCAAGTTGCGGGTCGTGCTGCGCCACATCAAAGGTGAATCGGGGCGTGCTCTGGCGGAGGAATTTGATCTCCCCCCTCCGAGCACGGTGACGACGTGGGCGAACAAATACCGCCGCGACGGGCCCGACGCTCTACGTCCAAAACGACGCGGTAGGCCACCCGCCACAAGGAAAGACGCCGTGCCCGAGACCAAGGTCGAGGCGCTGCGTCGAGAGAATGAACGGTTGCGCGTCGAGGTCGCCTATTTGGGAAAATTGCGGGCCTTGAGATCCCCGGAACGACGCTGAAAGTGGAAGCTGTCGACGACCTCAAGGCGCACTACTCGTTGCCCGTGCTGCTGCAGATTGCAGCCCTGCCCCGCTCAACGTTTTACGACCATCGGCGTCGGCTCCGCCGGGACGACGCCCGGGCCGGCATCAAGCAAGCCATCCGTGACGCGTTCACTGCGGCGAAGAGCAGGTATGGGCATCGGCGCATCCGCGCCATCCTCCTGCGTCAGGGGTGGACGGTGTCGAAAAAGACCGTCCTGAAGCTCATGCGTCAGCTGGGCCTTCACTGTCCGGTCCGGCGCCGCAAACGCTACAACTCCTTCCGAGGCGAGGTTGGCGAAGCCGCTGACAACGTGCTGAATCGCCAGTTCGACGCCGAGTCACGGCATACAAAGTGGGTCACCGACGTGACCGAGTTCATCGTCGGCGCCAGCAAGGTCTACTTGTCGCCGGTCCTGGATCTGCACGACAACCGGGTCATCTCCGCCACCGCAGGGCCTTCTCCGAGCGTGAAGATGGTCACCGACGGCCTCAAAACCGCGATCGACACGCGCGGCCCAGACGAGAAACCCCTCGTCCATTCCGACCAGGGATTCCAATACCGCCACACCCTCTGGCGAGACGCATCGCGCGGCGCCGGGCTTAGCCAATCCATGTCTCGCAAGGGCACCTGTTTGGACAACGCCGCCATGGAAGGATTCTTCAGTCACCTCAAGGAGGAATGGTTCCGGATCCAGAAACCCGAGAACCTTGCCCAGTTCCACGAAGGCCTGGACGACTACCTGAGCTGGTGGAACACCACACGGATTCAGGAGAGGCTCGGCTACCTCAGCCCCGACGAGTACCGCGCCCAAGAGATCGCCACTGCCTAGAATTGCATTACCAAGTCCACCATTCGGGGACCACTCCAGCAGGCGGTTCGTGTTCTCGTTAGATCCGCGTTGCCAGGGGCTCGCTGGGGCGCAAAAGTAGACGTCCATTTTGAGGTCGGTGGCGAGCTGTTGGTGTTCTGCCATCTCGCGGCCGCGGTCCCACGTCAGCGATCGCCGAAGGCCTGCAGGAACGTCGGCGAACGCGGCGGTCACGGCAACGCGGACGGCGTCCGCTTTGTATCCGTTGGGGAGGGGAACGACCTTCACGAAGCGGGTGCTCCTCTCGACGAGAGTCGCCACGGCAGAGGGCCGTTTTCCCATGACGAGGTCACCTTCCCAATGGCCGGCCTGGAGGCGGTCTTCTACCGCGGCGGGGCGTGCGGTGATCGGGACCATGTTCTTCAGCCGCCCTCGGCCCGAGGCTCGTTTCCCGCGCCGCGGCCGGCGGATCGTGCGTCCTGAGCGGAGATGCTGCGACATGCCGCGGTCGAGCTCACGGCGATAGACGTAATAGATCGACCGGTAGATGGCCTCGTGGGACAGGCGCATCATCGGGTCGTCGGAAAACGTCAGCTTCAACCAGGCAGCGATCTGCTCGGGCGACCAATCCAGTTCCAGCTTCGACTTCACGACCCGCAGCAACTGAGGCCGCTCGCGCAGCCGCGTCGGTTTGGGCCGCTTAGTTCGAAACTTCGCTGCTTGCTCCGCAGCGGCGGCACGGTAGTCGGCCCGCCCACCGTTCCGAGAGACCTCCCGCGACACAGTCGAATGCGGACGGCTCAAAGACGCAGCGATCCTGCGAACGGACCAGCCGGCTGCGATGCCCCGGGAGATCTCCTCCCGTTCGTGCTCCGTGAGGTGACGATGGTCTCGCCCAGTTCTTCCCGGCTTGATGCCGCCGTGACTTCGAAGGAAATACTGAATCGCATGCGCGGGCTGGCCAACCCGATCGCCTACTCGCCGGAACGACTCACCATCCCGCCACCCCGCCCAGATTGCCTGTTCCTGTTCCGTCGTGAACTCCACACGCACCTCCACCACTCATCCTGCCGAGTAGCGGTGCACCCACCGGTTGAGGCCACCACGGATTACCGACACGGGCGCGAGACCGTCAAAACACCTCGAATCGCGTCGAGAATTTGCGGTAAAAATCGATGATGATGAAGGTCTCGGCTTTCCCGACAGCGCCACGATCCTTGCCAGCCCGGGGCTTTGACCCGTTAGCGGACGTTTTCGCGCGATTACTACTCAGACCCGAGTGCCGCGCCTCTAGCCGGGTACGTTGCAGAGCGACAGCCTCCCGCGGCTACGATCAGCACGTGAACCACAGAGGCTCGGATGGGATATCCAACGCGACCCTGCGGGACGTCGCGGCGCGTGCCGGTGTCTCGATCCGGACCGTGTCGAACGTCGTCACGAGCGCCGTCGCGGTCCGACCTGAGACCAGGATTCAAGTCGAGGCGGCGATCGAGGAGCTCGACTACCGACCGAACCTCGCGGCGCGCCGACTCCGGTCGAGGCGGGCTCAGGTGATCGGCCTCGTGCTGCCTGACGTGACCCTGCCCTACTTCCGCGAGTTCGCGGACGATGTCCTCACCGCGGCAAGTTCCCATGGCTTCGCGGTGGTCGTCGAGCAGACCCACGGTGATCCCGAACGAGAGCGGACGATTCTTGATAACCCACGACTCCTGCACGTGGACGGTATCGTGCTCGCTGCCGTGACGCTCGGTGCCGACGAGCCCGACGCTGATGACGGGCGCCCGGTCGTGCTCGCCGGGACCGAGGTATTCGGCGAGTCGCTCGACGCCGTCTCGCTCGACCAGTTCGCCGCCGGCCGGGCGGTGGGCGCGCTGCTCGGGCGGCGGGGGCGTACCCGGCCAGTCCTCGTTGCCGGTCGACACCCGCACTGGCCCATCGTCGACACCGAGCGCTACCGAGGATTCGTCGACGGGCTGGCCGCGCATGGTGTCACGTTCGATCCCGAACGGATCGTCGAGGTGGGCGCGGTGGCCCTCGATGACGGGCGCCGCGCTGCGGACGTCGTCCTGGCGCGGTTCCCCGACGTCGACGCGGTCTTCGCGAACGCCGACGCACTCGCCGTGGGCGTCCTCGCGGGGCTGCAGGATGCCGGTCGGAGTGTCCCGGACGAAGTCGCCCTCGTCGGCTTCGGCGACATCGAGTACGCGGCGTTCACCGAACCGCCGCTCAGCACGGTGGACACGATGCGCGGCGAGACCGCACGTGCCGCGGTCGAGATGCTCGAGGCACGGCTGTCCGCCCCGGGGACTGCACCTCGGCGCATCGATACCGGCTTCCGGCTGGTTGAACGCGCATCGACCGGTGCGGCGTCAACAGAGCCCGAACTGTCTAGAGCGTTATCGACAGGCGCTGCGTCGGTCGAGGCTGCGTCGTGAGCTCGGGGCGGAGCACGAACACCCGGGGTATGAGCACGATGGCCGAGGTCGCGGCGCGTGCGGGGGTCTCGAAGAAGACCGTGTCGGCGGTCGTCAACGAGGTCGGGCAGGTCCGCGCGGAGACCCGGGATCGTGTCAGGACCGCAATCGCGGAACTAAAGTATTCCCCGAATCCGATCGCGCGTCGTCTCACCGCTGGCAGGACCGGCTCCATAACCCTCGCTCTGCCGCACCTCGGGTCGAGCGACCTCGCCGCACTCGCCGCCGCGGTAATCGCCGAAGGCGAGCGACTCGGTCTCGGCGTGCTCTGCGAACCGACTGGCGGCAGCGGCAGCGGGGACGGGTTCCTCCGAGCGATGGGAGGCGTCACCGACGGTGTGCTCCTCGTCCCGGATCGGGCCATGCACGAGCTACCCCGCGACGTCCCAGTCGTCGTGCTCGGGAACCGTTCGCTCGATGCGGTCGTCGACCAGGTCATCTCACCGACGGGGGCGGCCATCGAGCAGCTGCTCGTCGAGGTCGACGCTGCCGACGACGTCGTCGTGATCGCAGAGCGGTCCGATGCCGACCTTGTTCCTGGGCGACTCCGGCTAGTCCTAGTGACGGTCGTCGATGGTTCGGCCGGTGCCGGTGCGGCCGCCATGACCGGCGCCCTCGCGACCGGTCGACCGATCCGCGGTGTCGTGACGCTCGGCACCGGACTCGGGATCGGCGCGGTGCACGCACTGCGGTCAGCGGGCGTCAGGATCCCGGAGGACGTCAGGGTCGCTTCCATCGGCGCCGGAGCGGAGCCCGGATACACCTCCCCCGGTATCACGACGGCGGCACCCCCATTCGCCGAACTCGTCGGGAGTGCGGTCAGCGCCCTCCGCGCGCGGATCGCCGGTTCGACTGCGTCGGCGGAGGTCACCGAGGTGCCCGTGGTCGTCGTGCGGCGGCGATCGACGGCGCGCTGACGCGTCCGGCGTGAGTCGACGAACACAGGCCCCGGTCGGTGCTTGACGAAGTCAGCATTGCCATATAAGTTCATTGCAACGGTTACCGGTAACCGTTGCAATTCGCATCGAAGGAGCTGTGATGTCCACCCCGACCCGACCCGTGCGCCCCCCTCGCACACCGATCCCGCCCGCTGCTCGCCGAACGATCTTCGCGAGCTTCCTCGGCTCGACGTTCGAGTGGTACGACTTCGGCGTCTACGGCACGACCTCCGTTATTGTGTTCAACCAGGTGTTCTTTCCCGGGGAGGACCCGGCCCTCGGGACCCTGCTCGCACTGGTCACCGTCGCGGTCGGGTACTTCACCCGCCCCATCGGCGGGATCATCTTTGGGCACTTCGGGGACCGCGTGGGCCGGAAGAAGCTCTTGGTCATCACGATGCTCATCATGGGTATCCCGACGTTCCTCATCGGGCTCCTGCCGAGCTACGGGTCAATCGGTATGGCCGCACCGATCCTGCTGATCGTCATGCGGCTTGCACAGGGCATCGGCCTTGGCGGCGAGTACGCCGGCGCCGCCCTCGCCGCGATCGAGTCCGTTCCAAGGGACCGCCGCGGGTTCATCGGGTCGATCCCGCAGATCGGCAATCCCGTCGGCGGGGTGCTCGGTAGCCTCCTTGTCCTCGCGTCGACCGGAATCTTCGGCGACGACGTGTACGCCGCGTGGCTCTGGCGCGTGCCGTTCCTGCTCAGCATCGTCCTGCTCGTCTACGCGATGGTCATCCGACTCCGCCTGGTTGAGACCGGTGACTTCCACGAGCTCGTCGCGAAGCGGGGCGTCGAGCGGTCACCGCTCCTCGCCGTGGTCCGTCACCACTGGGCGCCGCTCCTGCTGGGGCTCGGCGCACGCTCGGCCGACGCCATCAGCGGCAACGTGGCGGGAACCGTCGTGATCGCCTACGTCACAACATACCTGCACGACAGCAACAGCCTGGGGCTCGTGACGACGCTCATCCCGTCGATCCTCGCGATCCCGCTCATGCTCGCCGTGGGGGCATTCAGCGACCGGATCGGCCGCAAGCGCGTCTTCGTCTACGGGTTGCTCGCACTCACGGTCGCGGTGTTCCCGATGTTCGGGCTGCTCGACACGAGGGTCTTCTGGCTCATGGTGATCGGTGTGACGATCTACCGACTGTGTAACAGCAGCCAGTTCGCCGTGCAGAGCGCGTTCCTCGCGGACATCTTCCCGACCGAGGTCCGGTACACCGGCGTCTCCCTCGTTTACCAGACGGGAGCGATCATCGGCGGCCTGACGCCTCCGGTCTGCCTCGCCATCCTCATCGCCTCCGACGGCAACGCGTGGCCCCTCATGCTCGCACTCGCGGGGTCCACACTGGTGAGTGTCGCGTGCGCGATCGCGATCCGCTCGAGGGCGTCCACCGACACCGCTCAGCCGGTGTCGGCATGACCGGCACCACCTCGCCCCGTCCCGAGAGGACTCCCGTGCACGCAGACGACCGACCGGACCTGGTCATTGTGATGACCGACCAGCACCGTGCGGACGTGCACGCCCGCGACGGCTTCCCGCTCGACACGATGCCGTTCGTCGACTCCCTGGCCGCCCAGGGCGTCTGGTTCGACCGCGCGTACACGACGAGCCCGCTCTGCAGCCCGGCACGCACGAGTCTGCTCACGGGCAGGTGGCCGTCGGCACACCGAGTGACGCAGAACCCGGCGGCGGACCAGGCGGTGTTCGGGACGGATCTCTTCCAGGCGGCGAGGGGCGCGGGGTACGCCACCGCACTGTTCGGCAAGAACCACACGTACCTCCGCGCGGAGGACGTCGACGCGTACGTCGACTTCATGCACGACGGCGCAGTGGAGCCACCCCCGGACCCGGTCGACGCGTCCTTCGATGGCTGGTTGGCGGGACTGCGACACCGCACCGCCGAGGAACCGACGCCGTTCCCCACCGAGACGCAGAACCCCTCGAGGATCGTCGCCGCGGCCCTCGAGTGGGTCCGTTCGATGCCGTCGGACGTCCCGCTGTGCGTGATCGTGTCGTTCCCGGAGCCGCACAACCCCTACCAGGTGCCGGCGCCGTACTTCGACATGTTCCCGTCGGAGAGTCTGCCGCCACTTCGGTCGGACACGATCCCCCGGGACAAGGCCGACACGTGGCGGTATCTGCATGACCTCGGTGACGCTGCCGTTGACGACTACGACGGTATCCTCCCCCGCGCCAGGTCGAATTACTTCGGCATGCTGCGGCTGATCGACGACCAGATCCGTCGCCTGTACGACGGTCTCGATGACCGGCACGCGAATCGTCAGCGGGTGATCGCGCTCACGGCAGACCACGGTGACTACGTCGGTGAGTACGGTCTCGTGCGGAAGGGGGCGGAGGTGCCGGATGTGCTCGCCCGGATCCCGTTCGTTGTCGTCGGCGACGCGATCCGTGCCTCCCGGCCGGCGGAGCCGTCCGCCCCGGAACCGGAACACGTCTCGATCGCCGATCTCATGCCGACATTCTGCGAGGCGATGGGCGTCCCGATCCCGGATGGGGTGCAGGGACGCAGCCTGTGGAGCGTGATCACCGGACTGGAGGCAAGCCCCGCGGAGTTCGCATCGGCCTACGTCGAGCAGGGTATGGGTGGGCTCCCGTACGAGGCAGACGACGTGCTGCCGGACCCCATGCCCGGTCTGTTCCGCGACGGCCCAGGCGGGGCACCGCGCTTCGATGAGCTCAATGCGGTCACGCAGGGCGGCCGGCGACGGAAGATCCGCGCTGGTAGGTGGACGCTCCAGGTCGACGTGCTCGGGGTCTGTCACCTGTACGACCTCGAGGCCGACCCCGCAGAGCTCGTAGATCGGTGGGACGACGGCACCGACGAGGCCAAAGGAGCCGCCCGCGCTCTGCTCGCTGCCCTGGCGGTCTGGCAGATGCGCGCCGAAGACCCGCTCCCGACGACGCCTGGCGGATACTTGCTCAAACGCGATCCGCGCAACTGGGTGCGATGAGGACCGGGACCATGAAAGCTGGACAGTCATGCTGCACTCCGACGCGAGTCGCTGGTCGGTCGGACGACGACCACGCTGAGCACCACGACCCCGCAGAGCTAAGCGGGACCACCCACCCAACCGGTCACCGGATCGTTCAGTCGTCGATCCCGGAGCAGACGTTCCGGATGGGTGATGCCCAGAACGACGGCAGGCGGGGTGACGGAGAGAGTCCGGTGCACCCGGTGACGGTCCGCGGGTTCGAGATCGACACCACGAGTGTGACCAACGACGACTTCGCACGATTCGTCGCCGCGACCGGGTACCGCACGGAGGCGGAGACGTTCGGGTACTCGGCGGTGTTCCACGCGGCGCTCGAGGCCGACGACGACATCGTCGGCCAGCCACCGGAAACGCCGTGGTGGTTTGGTATTCGCGGCGCGGACTGGCGGCACCCGGGTGGTCCGCTCTCCTCGCTCGAGGACAGGGCCGACCATCCGGTCGTGCACGTGTCCTGGAACGACGCGGGCGCGTACTGCGCCTGGGCCGAGCGCGCGCTGCCGACGGAGGCACAGTGGGAGGTCGCCTCCCGCGGCGGACTCGAGTCGGCCAGATACCCGTGGGGGGACGACCTCGGCGCTGTCGACGGGCAGACGGACGGTTGGCGGACCAACATCTTCCAGGGGACGTTCCCGACGACGAACACCCTCGACGACGGGTTCCTGACGACCGCGCCGGTGCGCACGTTCGCGCCGAACGCGTACGGGCTGTGGCAGACGGTGGGCAACGTCTGGGAGTGGTGCCGGGACGTCTTCGACCAGGACACGTACGGCCGTGACGCCCAACACGGCACCGTCGTCGAGCCCGGGGGCCGGTGGCCATAAGCGCAGCCGAGCCGCGCGTCATGCGTGGAGGCTCGTACCTGTGCCATGACTCCTACTGCAACCGGTACCGCAACGCGGCACGGTCGCAGAACACCCCGGACTCCTCGATGAGCAACGCCGGCTTCCGGACGGTCTCGCGCCCGAAGAGAGCCGTAGCCGAGCAAGGGCCAGCAGCGGCGGTCTAACGGACAAACTGCTCGGTTCGCGCCGGGCGAGGAACGATGCCAGCGGAACTTACTGGCCGTGCCCATGGCGAGCTGCGCGAGCGCATTGGTGATCGCTTGGGGAGCGTTTGAGAATTCGGCGCTCAGCGTTCGGTTGAGCTCAGGTTCGTCCGGACTTACCCTGGGGTCTGTACGTTCAACGGTGTAACTCCAGTGAAGGAGAAACCCGGGGACTGTCAAATTAACGGTGTATCTCGGTTGTTGTTTTACTGGTTGGCGCCGCTGAGGCGGCCGTCGAATCGAATATCGAACGCGTTCAACGCTTGCTTCCATCGTTGCGTCCAGCGGGCTCGTCCTTTGCCCGTCGGGTCGAGGGCCATGACCGCGAGGTAGACACATTTCAACGCCGACTGCTCGTTCGGGAAGTGGCCCCTGGCCCTGACCGCTTTCCGGATCCTGGCATTGACTGACTCGATCGCGTTTGTCGTGCACACGATCCGGCGGATCTCACGATCGAATCCGAGGAAGGGCACGAACTCCGCCCACGCGTTCTCCCACAACCGGATGATCGCGGGGTACTTCTTCCCCCAGACCTCCCCGAACTCGAGGAACCTCTCTTCCGCCTCCGCGACGGTCGACGCCTGGTAGACGGGCTTCAACGCTTTCGCGATCTTGTCCCAGTCCTGCCGGGCGGAGTACTTGAAACTGTTCCGCATCAAATGCACGATGCAGGCCTGCACCAAGGTCTCAGACCAGACGGCGTTGACAGCGTCGGGCAGACCGGTCAGGCCGTCGCAGACGAGCATCAGCACGTCAAGAACACCACGGTTCTTGATCTCGGTGAGCACGTGCTGCCAGTACTTCGCCCCCTCCCCACCGTCGCCGGCCCAGAGACCGAGAATGTCCCGGTTCCCCTCGGCCGTCACCGCGAGGGCCACATAGATGGGACTGGGCCCACGGGCGGTGTTCCCGCCCGGGGAGTGGCGACTTGCCCGTCACGGATCTTGACGTGGATCGCTGGGCCCCTGGCCGGTGTTCCCGGCCAGGGACGATGAAAACCACCGGATAGACCGGGCGGTTTCTACCCGTCGTTGCGAATCTTCGAGAAGGAGATTCCCATGCCCCGTGGTGGAGCGAACCGTGCCAGTCTCGCCGTGAAGCGGCGGTACTTCGAGCTGATCAGGCAAGGCCTGTCCGGCTATGCCGCGTCGACGGAGGTGGGTGTGTCGCTCAGTTGCGGGTCGTTGTGGTTCATCGACGCTGGCAGCGTGCACGTCCACGAAATTGCCCCCGTCAATCCTCGATACTTCAGCCAGGACGACCGGATTGAGATTGCTGAGGGGCTTGCTGCTGGTGAAGCGGTGAAAGGCATCGCGGCACGGATCGGAAAGAGCTTCCAGAGCGTGTATCGGGAGATCTCGAGGAACCGGAAAGAGAACGGCCGCTACCAGCCGTGGTTCGCCCACAACCAGGCGCACCAGCGACGCCGCCGACCCCGCCGCCGACTATTTGAGGCTGATCTCAAACTTCGGGAGGTGATCGCTCAGAAGCTGCAGAAGCGGTGGTCGCCGGAGCAGATCAGTCGTTGGCTCAAGCGCCGGTATCCTCGCCGGCCGGGCTGGCATGTCTGCCACGAGACAATTTACGACGGCATCTATCGAAGCCTGATCGTCCCGGCAAACCCCGCGAATCTGCGGACCGCACGTGTGTATCGGCACCAGCACGGCCGGGGACGCTCGAGGACGGGGTCCCTGAAACAATCCACGACGATGAAGTCGATCCACGACCGGCCCGCGCATGTTGAGTCCCGCCGGTACGCCGGTAGCTGGGAGGGTGACCTCATCATCGGTGCGTGGCAACGATCCTCGATCATTACGCTCATTGACCGGCGCACCCGCGTGACAAAACTTGTCCGTGTGGGGGATGACCATTCCGCCCAGACCGTCGGGGATGCTCTGATCAGCGCGTTCCGACACTTACCTGCAAGCCTGAGACGCACGCTGACGTGGGACCAGGGCAACAAATTGTTCCATCACCCAAGAATCGAAGCGGCTACCGGGCTGAAGATCTATTTCGCCGACCCGCATTCACCCTGGCAACGCGGCTCCAACGAGAACCTCAACGGGCTCCTCAGACAATATTTCCAGCTTGTTGAATAGGGGCAGGGATTATGGGTCTGCAGCCCGTTGTCCTCAGACCGTGGTCGGTCTCGCTCGAATATTTCCTGTCGACCCATTTGGGTTTGGCTCTCTTAGGGCGTGCGGGCCGGCCACGGTTTCTTGGCGGCGTGGCTTGAGAGAGGCTTGGACACGTTCTGGAAGCTGGTATGCCCTCCGCCACATTCGCTGAAGCAACTGAGCTGGAGGGTATGAGATGTCGCCAACGATCATTGGTATTGACCCGCACAAGGAAAGCTGGACAGCCGTCGCAGTAGACCCCCGCGGCCAAAGACTGGCAGCACTACGGGCGCCGGTCACGCGAACGGGTTACCGGCAGCTGCGCCGCTTTGCTGACCGATACCCGGAACCCGTTTGGGCGATCGAGGGCGCTTACGGGCTCGGCGCGCCTCTGTCCGCTCTGTTGGCTGAGGATGGTGTCACGGCGTGGGACGTTCCCGCGAAACTCGCCGCCCGCGTCCGGGTCCTCTCCACCGGCCACGGCCGTAAGTCTGACGAGGACGACGCCCTCTCGGTCGCTGTCGCAGCGACCACCTCCACCAGGTTGCGGCCCGTCCGCGCTGATGCGGCGTCCACGGAACTCAAACTCTTGACCGAGCACCGTGACGACCTGGTCCGGACCCGCACGCAGACCGTCAACCGGCTGCACGCAATCATGACCCTGCTGGTCATTGGCGGAGCGCCTCGAAGCTTGACAGCGGACACGGCAGCGACCCTGCTGCGCCGGGTGCACCCGGCGGAGAGCGTGACCATGACTCGCCGATTGATAGCGGTCGACCTTGTCGCGGAGATCCGCCGGCTGGACAAACGAATCAGCACAGCCACGGAGCACATCACCACTCAAGTGACCAGGGCCGAGACCACGTTGACGGTCATCCCCGGGATCGGCCAACTCACGGCAGGGAAAATCCTTGCCAGGACCGGGCCGGTTACCCGGTTCGCTAATGAGGCGCACTTCGCCGCTTATGCCGGCGTTGCACCCCGGGAAGTCTCGTCCGGAGACGTGATCCGTCACCGCCTCAACCGAGGTGGAGACCGGCAACTGAACTACGCCCTGCACGTCATCGCGCTCACCCAAATCAGTATGAAGTCCAGCCCAGGCCGCGTCTTCTACGACCGGAAACGCACCGAGGGCAAAAGCGGCAAGGAAGCACTCCGAGCACTGAAGCGGCGCCTGGCAACAGTCGTGTTCCGCATTCTGCTCGCCGACCACGCCCGCGTGGCGGCGGGCCCGGCTGGACAATCGGGAACGACACTGAAATCCAGCGCGACCGGCTCGCATCCCGACACCAGCTCTTCGGACAAGTCACTCACCGGACCCACCACCAATGAGCTTATCTACGTCACCACTTGACCAGAGAGGCGCCCGAAGGGCACCGATCTCAGCCAGTGGTCGCAGGAGCACCTCGATGCTGTCGCTCGGGAACTGAACGACAGGCCGCGCAAGGTCCTCGGAGACCTCACCCCACACCAGGCCATGAGACGCTTAGGACACACAAAAAGAACACACCTCATTCGCAACGACGGGTAGAAACCGCCGATGTGGTCGTCGACCGTCCATCGCGAATGTACCTCGTCGGTTTGCTTTTCGGGCTGGGTTTTGACACGGCCACCGAGATCGGTCTGCTGGTCCTGGCTGGATCGGCCGTGGCCGGGTCCATCCCCTGGTGGGCGGTGTTGACATTGCCCGTCCTCTTCGCCGCCGGCATGAGCCTTCTCGATTCAGCGCAAGGACTGATGGCGCGACGCGCCTACCGCTTCATGACGGGGCGCCGCACGACCAACCGCACCTACTCGGTCGTCATGACCATCCTCTCTGTCGTCGTCGCCGTGATCGTCGGCAGCACCGAACTCGCCCACATCTCCACGGCGACCTTCCACCTCGGCGGGATTGTCGCCTTCGTCGGTGGCCTCGGAATCGAATGGCTCGGCTTCTTACTCACCGGCGTCATCCTTGCGGTGTGGACGGTCTCGTTCGCACTCTCACGGCGCCGACACCCACTCGTCCCCTAATCCTGCCGACGCGAGAACACCATCACCGGCCGAAAGGACCCCCATGCACCTGACTCCCGCCGATACCGAGAAGCTCCTGTTGAGCGTCGCCGGCATGGTGGCCCGCGACCGGCTCTCCCGCGGCGTCCTGCTCAACTACCCCGAGACGGTGGCGCTGCTCAGCACCTGGGTCATCGAGCGCGCCCGCGAGGGCGCCCTCGTCGCCGATCTCATGAACGAGGGTCGCGAGGTCCTCAGCCGCGACCAGGTCATGGACGGCATCGGCGAGATGCTGCACGACGTCCAGATCGAGGCGACATTCCCCGACGGCCGAAAGCTCGTCACCCTCCACCACCCGATCCAGTAGAAGAGGGCACCCCATGGCAGCCTCCACCGAAGGACCCGGCGCGTACCGCATCCGCCCCGGCAGCATCGAACTGAACGCCGAACGCACGGCCGACGAGCGGATCACTCTCGTCTTCGTGAACGCCGGCGACCGGCCGATCCAGATCGGGTCGCACCTGCACTTGCCCGACGCGAACGCCGCCCTGGAGTTCGACCGGGTGAGGGCGCACGGGTTCCACCTCGACATCCCCTCGGGCACGTCGCAGCGCTTCGAACCGGGTGCCTCACGCGAACTCGACGCCATAGCGATCCGGGGCGCTCGTCGCGTGCCCGGGCTCCAGCTCACCAACGCCGGCAAGGAGGACCTCGATGGTCCAGGTCGACCGTAATCGCTACGCCGCCATCTACGGCCCAACCGCCGGTGACCAGGTGCGCCTGGGTGACACCGACCTCTGGATCGAGATCGAGAAAGACCTCACGGTCGGCGGCGACGAAGCCGTCTTCGGCGGCGGCAAGTCGATCCGCGAGTCGATGGCGCAGTCGGCCTACACGCGCGCCGACGGAGCCCTCGACACCGTCATCACCAACGCCATCGTGCTCGACTGGTGGGGCATCGTCCGCGCCGACGTGGGAATCCGCGACGGCCGGATCGTGGCGCTCGGCCGCTCCGGCAACCCCGACATGGCCGACGGGGTCCACCCCGATCTCGTCATCGGCCCGTCGACCGACGTGGTGTCGGGGGTGGGGCAGGATCCTGACCGCCGGCGGCATCGACTCGCACGTGCACCTGCTGTCGCCGTCGCAGATCCACGAGGCCCTCGCCACCGGGATCACGACGATCGTCGGCGGCGGCACCGGCCCCTCCGAGGGGTCGAAGGCCACGACCGTCACCCCGGGCGCCTGGCACCTCCAGACCATGCACCGGGCGATGGACAACCTGCCGGTGAACCTGCTGCTGCTCGGCAAAGGCAACACCGTGTCGCAGGCCGCTCTCGCCGAGCAGGCTCTCGGCGGGGCCGCCGGCTACAAGATCCACGAAGACTGGGGCGCGACCCCGGCCGCGATCGACGCCGCCCTGCGCGCCGCCGACGAGTTCGGGCTGCAGGTCGCGCTGCACTCCGACTCGCTGAACGAGGCCGGGTACGTCCAGTCGACGATCAACGCCATCGGTGGACGCGGGATCCACGCGTTCCACGTCGAAGGGGCCGGCGGTGGTCACGCGCCCGACATCCTGTCGATCGCGTCGCTGCCGAACGTGATCCCGGGGTCGACGAACCCGACCCTGCCGCACACGGTCAACACCGTCGCGGAGCACCTCGACATGCTCATGGTCTGCCACCACCTGAACCCGTCGGTGCCCGAAGACCTCGCCTTCGCCGAATCGCGGATCCGGGCGACGACCATCGCGGCCGAAGACATCCTGCACGACATGGGCGCGCTGTCGATCACGTCGTCCGACGCCCAGGCGATGGGCAGGATCGGCGAGGTCATCACCCGCACCTGGCAGGTCGCGCACGTGATGAAGCACCGCCGGGGCTCCCTCGGCGAGTCGCTGCCCGCCGACAACGAGCGGGCCCGCCGCTACGTCGCGAAGTACACGATCAATCCCGCGATCGGCCAGGGGATCGACTCCGAGGTCGGCAGTGTCGAGGCCGGCAAGCTCGCCGACCTGGTGCTCTGGGACCCTCGGTTCTTCGGCATCCGACCCGACCTCGTGATCAAGGGCGGCGGCCTCGTCTGGGGGGCGCTCGGCGATCCGAACGCGTCGATCCCGACGCCGCAGCCCGTGCTGCTGCGCCCGGCGTTCGCCGACGCGATCGGCGCCGACCTCTCGGTCAGCTTCTTCGCCCAGGCAGCTCTCGACGACGGGATCGCGGATCGCCTCGACCTGCGTCGCCGCCTGGCCCCCGTCGCCTCGACCCGCGCCGTGACCAAGCTCGACCTGAAGAACAATGACGCGCTCCCGCGGATCGACATCACGCCCGACACGTTCGCCATCTCCATCGACGGCGACGAGGTCGTGCCGGCCCCGGTCGACAAGCTGCCGCTCGCGCAGCTCTACGTGATGTTCTAGTCCGCCATGCTCTCGTCCACGACCGTCGCGCTCCTCCTCGCCGACGCGCGCCTTCCCTCCGGCGGGCACGCGCACTCGGCGGGGATGGAGCCGGCGATCGTGGGCGGGCTGCGGCGGGAGGACATCCCGGCGTTCCTGCTCGGACGAGCGCGCACGACCACGCTCGTCGAGGCCGGAACAGCCGTCGTGGCGAGGCACCGGTTCCTCGTGAACGGGACGACGCCGGGGCTGCAGCAGGTCGTCGCCGCCTGGGCAGCCCGAACGCCGAGCCCGGCACTTCGCGATGCCGCGCGACTGCTCGGGCGCGGCTACCTCCGACTCGCCTCCCGCACCTGGCCGGACGACGCCGCCGTGCGCCTCTGCGCGGAGCTCGGCAGACCGCCGCGCGCGATCGTGCTCGGGGCGATCGCTGCGGCGACGCTCATGGAACCGCAGGATCTCGTGCGGCTGATGATCTACGACGAAGCCCAGTCGGCCGCCAGCGCGGTTCTGAAACTCGATCCCCTGGATCCTGCCGTTCCCGTCACCTGGGTGCTCGACACCTGCGCTGCCCTCGACGACCGCGTCGACGACCTCTCCCGACTCACCACGCCCGAGGCGATCCCCGCCTCGGGTGCTCCGCAAGCCGAGGGCTGGGCCGAGGCCCACGCCCTCCTGACGCAAAGGTTGTTCCGTGCCTGAAAACACCGCTGCATCCACCTCCGGCCGCGCCCTGCGGCTCGGCGTCGCCGGCCCCGTCGGCGTCGGCAAGTCGTCGCTGATCGCGACGATCTGCCGCTCCCTGGCCCAGGAGATCCGCCTCGGCGTGATCACCAACGACATCTACACCGACGAGGACGCGCGGTTCCTGCGCTCCGCCGGCGTTCTCGAACCGGAGCGCATCCGGGCCGTCGAGACCGGTGCGTGCCCGCACACGGCGATCCGTGACGACGTCACCGCGAACCTCCTCGCCGCCGAAGACCTCGAGGCCGACTTCGCGCCCCTCGACGTCGTCATCATCGAATCCGGCGGAGACAACCTCACCGCGACCTTCTCGCCGGCTCTCGTCGACGCGCAGATCTTCGTGCTCGACGTCGCAGGCGGGGGCGACGTCGCCCGTAAGGGCGGCCCCGGCATCGCCCGCGCCGACCTGCTCGTGATCAACAAGACCGACCTCGCGCCCTACGTCGGCGTCGACGTCGAGAAGATGGTCGCCGACGGTTCCGCCGCCCGCGACGGTCGCCCCGTCGTCTCCCTGTCGCGGACGAACGCGTCGTCGGTCGTGCTCCTGCGCCAGTGGGTGCTCGACATGCTCGCGGCCCACCGCGCCGGAACCCACGAGCCGCAGGATCCCGGGCCCATGGCCCCGCACAGCCACCTCGACGAGGGCGGCCAGGCGGTTCTGCACACCCACGACGGCTCTGCCGAGCACAGCCACACGCACTCGCACTAGGACGCCGTGACCGACAGCCCGAGGCCCACCCGCGTCGTCCTGGCCACCCGGCCGGACGGCCGCGTGCGCCTCGACCTGCACGCCGGCCCGCTGGTGCCGCGCGTCATCGACCGCGACGGCACCACCGCCGAGGTGGCGCTCGTCAGCGGCGGCGCGCTCCTGCTCGGCGGCGACCGCGTCGACCTCGAGATCGAAGTCGGCGACGGCTGCAGCCTCGACCTCGTCGACATCGGCGGAACGGTCGCCTACGACGGCGAAGGGCGACCCTCCTGGTGGAACGCCAGGATCACGCTCGGCCGCGACGCGCACCTGGCGTGGAACAGCCTGCCGTTCGTGGTCTCGACCGGGGCGAACGTGCGTCGCCTCACGCAGGTCACGCTCGCTGACGAGGCTACGTTGCTCCTGCGCGAGACCCTCGTGCTCGGACGCTCCCGCGAAGAGGGTGGGCGCCTTGAAACGACAACCACCGTGACGGGACGCGAAAGTCCCGTTCTCGTCGAAAGCCTGTTCCTCGACGGCAGGTACGGCGTCCCCGGCGTTGCAGACGGACACCGGGTGATTGACAGCCTGCTCCTGGCGGGTCGGCGCGCACCCTCCGTGTCCGACGGCAAAGCCAATGGATCAAGCGGCGATCGTGCCCCAGGCGAAGCCCTCTTTCTCCCATTAGAACAACCAGGGACGCTCGCGCGCTGGCTCGGCCGAGAAACCCATCGTTCGCCCGTCGCCGCCATCTGGGACGCCTGGCGTACCCCGCCGAGTGCGGACCAGGGAACACGCGTAGACGAGGCGGTTTCTAGCGGTCGTTGCGAATGAGGTGTGTTCGTTTTGTGTGTCTTAAGCGTCGCATGGCCTGGTGTGGGGTGAGGTCTCCGAGGACCTTCCGCGGCCTGTCGTTCAGTTCCTGGGCGACACTGTCGAGGTGCTCCTGGGACCATTGACTGAGATCGGTTCCTTTCGGAAAATATTGTCTGAGGAGCCCGTTGAGGTTCTCGTTGGAGCCGCGTTGCCAGGGCGAGTGCGCGTCCGCGAAGTAAATCTTGATCCCGGTAGCTTCCTCGATCCGGGGGTGGTGGAACAGTTCATTGCCCTGGTCCCACGTCAGCGTGCGTCTCAGGCTTGCAGGTAAGTGTCGGAACGCGCTGATCAGAGCATCCCCGACGGTCTGGGCGGAATGGTCATCCCCCACACGGACAAGTTTTGTCACGCGGGTGCGCCGGTCAATGAGCGTAATGATCGAGGATCGTTGCCACGCACCGATGATGAGGTCACCCTCCCAGCTACCGGCGTACCGGCGGGACTCAACATGCGCGGGCCGGTCGTGGATCGACTTCATCGTCGTGGATTGTTTCAGGGACCCCGTCCTCGAGCGTCCCCGGCCGTGCTGGTGCCGATACACACGTGCGGTCCGCAGATTCGCGGGGTTTGCCGGGACGATCAGGCTTCGATAGATGCCGTCGTAAATTGTCTCGTGGCAGACATGCCAGCCCGGCCGGCGAGGATACCGGCGCTTGAGCCAACGACTGATCTGCTCCGGCGACCACCGCTTCTGCAGCTTCTGAGCGATCACCTCCCGAAGTTTGAGATCAGCCTCAAATATTCGGCGGCGGGGTCGGCGGCGCCGCTGGTGCGCCTGGTTGTGGGCGAACCACGGCTGGTAGCGGCCGTCCTCTTTCCGGTTCCTCGAGATCTCCCGATACACGCTCTGGAAGCTCTTGCCGATCCGTGCCGCGATGCTTTTCACCGCTTCACCAGCAGCAAGCCCCTCAGCAATCTCGATCCGGTCATCCTGGCTGAAGTATCGACGATTGACGGGGGCAATTTCGTGGACGTGCACGCTGCCAGCGTCGATGAACCACAACGACCCGCAACTCAGCGACACACCCACCTCCGTCGACGCGGCATAGCCGGACAGGCCTTGCCTGATCAGCTCGAAGTACCGCCGCTTCACGGCGAGACTGGCGCGGTTCGCTCCACCACGGGGCATGTGAATCTCCTTCTCGAAGATTCGCAACGACCGGTAGAAACCGCCCGGTCTCGGCGGCGGCGTTGTCGTAGGCGTCGCCGACAGATCCGATCGATGCGACGAGGCCCTCGAGGGCGACTGTCTCGGTGAAGCGGATCGACGTGTATTGGCTGCCGGCATCGCTGTGATGAATCATTCCGGCCTGGACCTTCCGGTCCGTTTGGTCCCGCCGCCAGAGCGCCATCCGCAGGCACAACTCGACGAACTCGGTGTCTTTCACCGTCGACGCCTGCCAGCCGACGATCGCACGGGAGAACAAGTCGATCGCGAACGCCACGTAAACAAACCCGGACCACGTCGGAACATACGTGAAATCGGTCACCCAGGTGTGGTTCGGGCGCGGGGCCGTGAACTCCCGGTTCAGAAGGTCGCCGGCACGCTTCCCATTCTTCGCCGGGATCGTCGTCGAGGTCTTCCGTCCGCGAACGAGGCCGTTCATGCCCTCGGCGCGCATGACCCGGTCGACCGTGTGTTTGGACACGTCGGGGAACCCCGAGCGGGCAAGCCATGCCGTCATCTTCCTGCGCCCGTAGAGCACTTCGGGGCGCTGACGCCCCTTCGCGTCGCGTTGGCGCAGCTGATGGAACCGGGCGATGAGGGCAGCATCATCTATCGTCCTCACGGACGCTGGCCTGCGCCGCCAGACTCGGTAAGAGCGACCGGCAACGCGGACACCCTGCGAACGCAGGACGGCGCACGTCGACTCGACCCGGTGCCCCTGGGATCTCATCTGATCGATGAAGCGGACGATCAGCGGCGGCGAGGGTCGAGCTCCCTCGCGAAGAAAGACGCTGCCGCCTTGAGTATGTCGTTGGTCTCTCGCAGCTCGGCGTTCTCTCGCTTGAGTTTCGCCATCTCCGCCAGCTGTTCCGTCGTCGCGCCCGGCATCGCGCCGGAGTCCGCCTGGGCTTGCATCACCCACTTGCGGAGCGTTTCAATTCCGACATTCAGCTTCGGGGCAAGGTCACGGCACGCGGCCGAGAGGGACGAGTAGCTGTCGAGGCGGTCGAGGACCATCCGGACTGATCGGTCACGGACCTCGGACGGGTGTTTCTTGGGCATGAGCGCATCCTTTCACCAGAAAGAAAGCGGCACGAAAACCGGGACGGTTCACCAGGGCGACCAGGGCTAGTTCGCCAGGCCAACCGACCACATCGACGACCCTCGACCTTGGAGAAGCGAAGAGGCCACCAGGATCGCCTGTCGGCCTCTTTGCGAGTCGTACCTCAGAGAGTGATTTCGATGTTGTTGTCGACGTGGGTCACGTGGCGTGACGACCAGGCGGCGGTCGCGGCCTGCATGCGCTCGGCGTAGGAGCGGACGTGGCCGGTCAGGGTGGCGGTGGTGCCGGAGACGGTCACATGGACCCGGTTGCCATCGAACGTTGCGTTGCGGATGAGGGCCTTCCGAATGTTCCCCTCAGTGTCGGCGGCCGACGGTCGGCTGCGGAGGACGATCTCGTTGACGACGAACACGACGCCCTTGATGCCCTCGACAGCACGGCGAGCGGTCTCGCGCTGGTAGTTGAATTCGACCTCGCCGGTCAGGACGACGGTGTGGCCTTCCACGGTCGCACGCACGGGGCGGTTTCTACCGGTCGTTGCGAATCTTCGAGAAGGAGATTCACATGCCCCGTGGTGGAGCGAACCGCGCCAGTCTCGCCGTGAAGCGGCGGTACTTCGAGCTGATCAGGCAAGGCCTGTCCGGCTATGCCGCGTCGACGGAGGTGGGTGTGTCGCTGAGTTGCGGGTCGTTGTGGTTCATCGACGCTGGCAGCGTGCACGTCCACGAAATTGCCCCCGTCAATCGTCGATACTTCAGCCAGGATGACCGGATCGAGATTGCTGAGGGGCTTGCTGCTGGTGAAGCGGTGAAAAGCATCGCGGCACGGATCGGCAAGAGCTTCCAGAGCGTGTATCGGGAGATCTCGAGGAACCGGAAAGAGGACGGCCGCTACCAGCCGTGGTTCGCCCACAACCAGGCGCACCAGCGGCGCCGCCGACCCCGCCGCCGAATATTTGAGGCTGATCTCAAACTTCGGGAGGTGATCGCTCAGAAGCTGCAGAAGCGGTGGTCGCCGGAGCAGATCAGTCGTTGGCTCAAGCGCCGGTATCCTCGCCGGCCGGGCTGGCATGTCTGCCACGAGACAATTTACGACGGCATCTATCGAAGCCTGATCGTCCCGGCAAACCCCGCGAATCTGCGGACCGCACGTGTGTATCGGCACCAGCACGGCCGGGGACGCTCGAGGACGGGGTCCCTGAAACAATCCACGACGATGAAGTCGATCCACGACCGGCCCGCGCATGTTGAGTCCCGCCGGTACGCCGTTAGCTGGGAGGGTGACCTCATCATCGGTGCGTGGCAACGATCCTCGATCATTACGCTCATTGACCGGCGCACCCGCGTGACAAAACTTGTCCGTGTGGGGGATGACCATTCCGCCCAGACCGTCGGGGATGCTCTGATCAGTGCGTTCCGACACTTGCCTGCAAGCCTGAGACGCACGCTGACGTGGGATCAGGGCAATGAACTGTTCCACCACCCCCGGATCGAGGAAGCTACCGGGATCAAGATTTACTTCGCGGACGCGCACTCGCCCTGGCAACGCGGCTCCAACGAGAACCTCAACGGGCTCCTCCGGCAATATTTTCCGAAAGGAACCGATCTCAGTCAATGGTCCCAGGAGCACCTCGACAGTGTCGCCCAGGAACTGAACGACAGGCCGCGGAAGGTCCTCGGAGACCTCACCCCACACCAGGCCATGCGACGCTTAGGACACACGAAACGAACACACCTCATTCGCAACGACCGCTAGAAACCGCCCGGAGTCGGGGAGCTTGCTGATCCACTTGATGGCGTTCTCGACACGCTGGGCGATGTCGGTCTCGGTGACGTTCCACGTGGAAGAGGAGGGATGGATCTTGAGGTCGTCGGCGACGGTCGTCACACCGCTCGTGCGGAACGCCGCCTTCTTCGCCGCCAAGCGCTCGGCGAAGTTGTCGACCTCGCCGGAGAGCGTGACGACGCCGTGCTTGACGGCGACACCGATCCCGGCGTCATCGACGTCCGGTGTCCAGGCGAGCTCGGCCTGGACGTCTTCCTGGATGCTGTGGTCGGATTTGGTGAAGGTGCTGGTGGTCATAATGGTGCCCTTTCGTCGACGCGGTTCCGCGCGGTTACAGAATGTGCGCCTGGAAGACATCGGCACAGGGCCCTAGGGCGTGTTGATCAAGTGTTTTGGGTGTGTGTCGGGTCACGATTGATGGATGCATGAGCGTGATGTGATTTCGGACGACGCGTGGGCAGTGATCGAGCCGTTGTTGCCAGTCGTCCAGGGAAGGTCGCGTCCGTGGTTGCCGCACCGGATGGTCGTGGAGGGCATCGTGTGGCGGTTCCGGACGGGGTCGCCTTGGAGGGATCTCCCGGAGCGGTTCGGGCCGTGGAACACGGTGTTCAAACGGTTCGACCGGTGGGCGAAGGATGGTACCTGGCAGGAGATTCTGACGGCGGTGCAAGCGCGCAGCGACCAGCTCGGAAAGCTCGACTGGGTGGTATCGATCGATTCGACGATCACGCGGGTGCATCAGCACGGTGCGACCCTCGCCCGCACCACAGGGGGCACGATCGAATTACACGATTCTGGGCCCGGAGCCCTCTGATCACGCGATCGGAAAGTCCAGGGGCGGTCTGACCTGCAAGATTCATCTGGTCGCGGATGGTCGAGGGCGACCGTTGAGCATGATCCTGACGCCGGGGAACGTCAATGACACCACGATGCTGGCCGACACGATCGACCGGATCCGGGTGCCGACCGGAGGTCTTGGCCGGCCCAGAACACGGCCCGAGCGGGTCCTGGCGGACAAGGGCTACCCGTCACGGGCGAACCGCATCTATCTCGCCGGCCGTGGCATCAAAGCGACGATCCCGATCAAGGCTGACCAAGAACGCAACCGCCGAAAACGAGGTTCCGCGGGTGGTCGCCCGCCCGCGTTCGATGCGGAGATTTATAAACGCCGCAACGTCGTCGAGCGCAGCTTCAACCGGCTGAAGAACTGGCGCGGCATCGCGATGCGATCCGACAAAACCGCCCGCAACTACCAAGCAGGCGTCACCCTCGCCGCGACCCTTATCTGGATCAACACCGACTTACTCAACACGGCCTAGGTCCTTGTCCCTTTCGAAATGCTCCGCGGGCTCATGAGCTCGTGCAGCTCACGCCGCCACGCTCGCCGTCGGTAAAGGAGGTGAGCCACGACGACCATCGTGGGGAGTAAAACGATGAAGCCGACCGGAACGATGAACGCCAGGACGAGGGCGACGAAACCGACGGTGATTATCGTCGACAACCATCCAGGGTTCGCCGCAGCCCGGACGGTGAAGCGCGGTTTTTGGTCTGAGTGGTGGTCCATGCGGTCCTCGTCATTCTTCGCGAAATGAAGGCCACGGTAGATCACGGGAACATATCGGGTAAGGGGCCAAGGTCCCGTTCCGGTCACCCCGGGAAGTCCTCTCGTGGGCGCGACGGGGGTCGAAGGTCCCTACCGGACGCACCGGGGCGCTGTCACCTTAGAAGTCGAGGCAGCACTGCTGCAGAAGAAGGTTTCGACAGATGACGTATCAGACGATCAACCCTTACACGAACGAGATCGTGGCGTCGTTCGACGACGCGACCATCGAAGAAGTCGACGCGGCCATCGGTGCCGCTCACGATGCGTTCCTCTCCTGGAGGGACACGCCGTTCTCGGAGCGCACAGCCGTCTTGGCGAAAGCAGCAGCGCTGCTCCGCGCGGAGAAGCGCCGCTACGCCGAGCTGCTGACGCTCGAGATGGGAAAGGTGATCGGCGAGGCCGAGGCGGAGGTCGACCTGTCGGCAGACATCCTGCAGTACTACGCCGACCGCGGTGAGACGTTGCTCGAGACCATCAAGGTGCCCGTCGCCATGACGTCCGAGGGTGAGGTCGAGATCGTCAGCGAGCCGCTCGGTGTGATCCTGTCGGTCGAACCGTGGAACTTCCCGTACTACCAGGTGGTGCGCGTCGCCGGTCCGCAGCTGCTCGCGGGAAACACGATCCTGCTTAAGCACGCGAGCAATGTCCCTCAGGCCGCGGCCATGTTCGACGACCTCTTCGAACGAGCCGGCCTCCCCGCGGGAGCGTTCAAGAACCTTTACCTCCCCCACGACCTCACCGAGCACGTGATCGACGACCCGCGCGTTCGCGGGGTCGCCCTCACGGGCAGCGAGGAGGCTGGCTCCATCATCGCTGCGTACGCCGCCAAGGCCGTGAAGAAAAGCACCCTTGAACTCGGCGGCTCCGACGCGTTCGTCGTGCTGAAGGACGCCGACATCGACAAGACCGTCGAGTGGGCCGTGTTCGGTCGCCACTGGAATGCCGGTCAGGTGTGCGTCTCGGCGAAGCGCCTGATCGTCGTCGACGACGTCTTCGACGAGTTCATCGCGAAGTACCGCACCGGCGTCGCCGCCCTGTTAATGGGTGACCCGATGGATGCCGCTACGACGCTGGCGCCCCTGTCGTCTCAGGGAGCCGCCGACAAGCTCGTGATCCAAGTGGAGAAGGCCGTCGCGAGCGGGGCCATGTCGGAGAAGCTCGGTGCGAAAGCACCGGCGAAGGGCGCGTTCTTCCAGCCGACGATCCTCACCGGGATGGACAGCTCGAACCCGTCCTACTACGAAGAGTTCTTCGGACCCGTGTCGATCATCATCCGCGCCAAGGACGAAGCCGACGCCATCGCCATCGCCAACGACTCCCCGTTCGGCCTCGGAGGTTCCGTCTTTACGAAAGACACCGTCAACGGCGAGAAAGTCGCCCGCCGCATCGAGACGGGAATGGTCTACGTGAATCACCCGACCATGGTCAAGGCCGACATCCCCTTCGGCGGAGTCAAACACTCCGGATACGGTCACGAGCTGACTAACCTCGGCATCCAGGAGTTCATCAACAAGAAAGTCATCGACGTCGTCGATATCAACGCCGCCTTCTGAGACATCAGCGACCTGGCTATAAGCCACGATCGCCCCGGAGCAATCTCCGGGGCGATCTTCGCTGTCACCGCAAGCGCCCGCTCAAAGGACGGGGGGAGGGCATAGAACAGGTGCTCAAACGATGAGTTTCCAGGACCTGTTGCGCGAAACTCGCGCTTGCCTGGGCCGCCGCCTTTAGCCTGAATCCACCGATGGACGTTTAGTGGGGGTCGGCGCGTTAAACGGAGAATGCCTTCCTGATCAGGGAAAATAGGACTTGTCGAAGGTTCCATTTCGCCTGATAAGAGAGGCATCTCGTAGGTGCAAGTTTCTCACGCCGCCAGGGCTGCTGCTGCGTCATTTGATGACCCGAATCTCGTGTCGACCGCGGGGCTGCTCCCGGTGATGCGGCTGGCCGAGACCGCCGGTCTTCGCAGCCTGGCCGATCAGTGGTTGACGGTTCCGTCGGACAAGGGTGCCAACGCCGGGTTGAAAGTCTCCTCCCTGGTGGCGGGGATGGTTGCCGGTGCAGACTCGATCGATGACATGGCGCTGCTGCGTCACGGCGGCACGGGCAAGCTCTTCACCGCCTGTTATGCGCCGTCGACGTTGGGGTCGTTCCTGCGGGAGTTCACGTTCGGGCATGTCCGCCAACTCGACGCCGTCGCCTCCCGGCTCCTCGTGGGCCTCGCCCGGGAAACACCCCTTGTCCCGAAACCCTCCGGCGCAGGCATGGTCTTCGTGGATGTGGACGACACGATCATCGAGGTGCACGGGCATCAGAAGCAGGGCGCCGGGTTCGGATACTCCGGGGTCCGCGGCCTCAACGCACTCCTGGCGACCGTGTCCACCGACACCAGCGCCCCGGTGATCATCGGCCAACGGTTGCGGAAGGGGGCGTCCGGGTCACCACGCGGTGCTGCCCGGATCGTCGCCGACGCGCTGAAGACCGTCACCCGCCTCCCCGGGGCCTCGTCGGCGCCGGTGTTGTTGCGGGCGGACTCCGCGTACTACGGGTTCGCGACCATCAACGCGGCCCGGAAAGCGGGAGCGGCGGTGTCGGTCACGGCCCGGCAAGATCCGGCCGTGAAACGTGCGATCGCCACCATCCCGGAGAACGCGTGGACCCCGATCGAATACCCCAACGCGATCATCGATGAGGACACCGGCGCGTTGATCTCCCACGCCGAGGTCGCCGAGGTCCCCTTCACCGCATTCACCTCCCGGACGAAGAAAGACCACACCCCAGGTCGGCTCGTGGTGCGGCGCATCCCGGAGCTGAACAAGAACAACCTTCAGCATCCGACGCTTTTTGACACGCACCGGTTCCACGCGTTCTTCACCACCAGCACGTTGGACACGGTGACCGCGGACCAGGTGCACCGTCGGCACGCGATCATCGAGCAGGTCAACGCGGATTTGAAGCATTCCGCGCTGGCGCACCTGCCGTCGGGGATCTTCACCGCGAACGCCGCCTGGCTGGTCCTCGCCGTCATCGCTTTCAACCTCACCAGAGCCGCCGCAACCATTGCTGGTGCTGCTCTGGCGAAAGCGACCACCGCGACGATCCGCCGGAAACTGATCACCGTCCCGGGCAGGGTCGCGTCCTCCGGACGCCGCATCCGCCTGCACCTGCCCCACGCCTGGCCCTGGGAGGCCGCCTGGACCGCGCTGTTCGCTCACACGACAGGGCCACCCCGACGCTGATCAACCCGTCCGACCAGCCATCACGGCGCGACCAGGAACCAGCAGTGGAACGATCAGGGCAGCAGGGCCCACGGCCCTGCCGCGACCACCCGCACCCCGACGCTCACCCACCCCGCGACCCCACCCACCCCAGAAACATCGGTGGATTCAGGCTTAGCGTCGCCCTCGACGTCCAAGCCCAGGCCGGGCCCCGTTGGTGCTCGTCTTCGCCGGCTTCTCTATCGGGTGGCTGAGCATCGCCATCGCCCGCTTCATTTGGCCACCCGCGATGCGGTTGCGAGGTCTCGGCCCTTTCGGAAATGAGGTTGACGAGAACACGAACTATTGACTGTTGACGACCTGCTCTCCTGGAGGTTCGCTGGCATAACTCTCGCCCTGACAATGGTCGATCGCGCCGTCGCCTGGGCGAGGGTTGCCGAGAAACCGGCTTGTGGGAATCCGAATGCAACCTCTGCTCATCAATGGCGCTTCGTGGCGAGCCGCGCACGTGACCGGGGTCATCCCTGCGGTCAAGGCTCCTGCCCTCGCGCTCGTCTTGGTCATCATGGGCGTCAGCCAGTCCCTGGTCGTCTCTGGATGGGTCAGCGTCTTAGCCGTCGTTGCTGCCACGTTCGTTTCGGCGTTCGCGTCGCATGCCGCACGACCCCGGTGAACGAACGAACGAACCAGGTCGACTCCTCCCGATGAGCCGCTTCCGGCAGGACCTTGGTCCCTTGTCTGCGGGCCGGTTACGGCGGACGCTGGCAAGTGCATCTGCTGCCGCCTAGCAGCACGTCCGGTGCGACGAAGGACAACAGCCATGACCTCGTACCGCTTCGAGCAAATCGCCCAACAATTGCGCGGGGATGCCGCTGCGGACGACAAGACCGTTGATCTCCTGTCGATGGCGCGGGCAGCAGACCGTGCCGTGAGCTACATCATTCTCGAAGCGGCAGCCGACCACGCCCGGCTTCGTTCGCACTCCGACCTCGACTCGACCGCGTCGGTCGACCAGCGCCTGGACGGAGATGAGGACTTCGTCCACGAAGCCGCCGGGGGGTCTGTCTCACCCGCGTCACGCTCACCGCACCGAAGAGACCTGGAAGCGTAACGCCGCACTCTTCGCCGCCGCTCTCGACGCGCTCGGCACGGCCCGGCATGTCGACTTCGTCATCGTCACTGGCGACCCGCACGTGGTGGAACTGGTGCGCTTCGCCCTGTCAGAGAAGAGCAGGCAGATGCTCACCGCGCTGGCGCTCGACACACTCGCGCCGGGATCCTCACAGGATGCCGTGACGAAGCTCATCGACACCGAGACCGCGCGAGTGCTCGGCGCCCGCCGGTCCACCGCTGTGAACGGCCTTCTCGCCGAAACCGAGATCCAGAGGCGAATCGGCGTCGATGCCGTTGTCGCGGAACTGCAGGAGGCATCAGTCTCGACACTGTTCGTCGGTGAGCACGCACTGTCCGACCTCACCCTCTACGCACTAGACAACCGACCCTGGATCTCCGACTCAGCCGAACCGGGGCTCGTTCCACTGCCGATGTCGTTCCCAGCAGCCGATGTCCTCGTCCGGGCCGCGATCCTCACGGGCAGCGACATCATCTTCGCCCCTGCCGGTTCCCTTCCGAGAACGCAGCGGTGGCAGCTACGACGCGCTGGCTTCCGGACGGACAGCGCCCTATCCCCGAGCACGATCCGAACAACACCGCGGAAGTAACGACCCCGAAACCCATGGAGCCACAATCGCATCTGACGAGCCATCACCGTTCGACGCTCCAGCACATCCTCCAGCACCCGTCGAGCAATAACGTCACCTGGCAGGATGCACTTTCACTGCTTGACGAGGCGGGAACCGTCTCGATCGGCCGGAATGGCGAGATCACTCTGACCCTCGGTGACGAGACGGAGTCATTCGATCCTGGGACCCGCAAAGACCTGGACGTCGAGAACCTGGTGGATCTGCGGCGCATGCTCGCCGGCGCGGGCTTCGCCGGCCGGTGAGTTATCCAGCATGGCGTTCTCCCACGGAGTTTCCGCAACACACCCGGCCGAACCTCACGTCGGCAACTTCGCCGGCCGTCTGAATTGGCTTCGAGCTGGTGTGCTCGGAGCTAACGACGGCATCGTGTCTGTGGCAGCTATCGTCGTCGGTGTCGCAGGCGCTTCCACTGCGACGAGTGCGATCGCCACGGCAGGGATTGCCGGGCTCGTCGGAGGCGCCATCTCGATGGCGCTCGGAGAGTACGTGTCGGTCAGCAGCCAGGCCGACAGCCAGAAGGCGTTGATCGACAAAGAACGCCAAGAGCTGATCGACGACCCCACTGCGGAGCTCGAGGAACTCACGACACTCTACGAAGCTCAAGGTCTCACCAGGAAAACGGCCAGCCTCGTCGCTGCGGAGTTGACCTCGAAGAATGCGTTGCAGGCCCACCTTTCTCTCGAGCTCGGCATTCGTCAAGGCGACGTGGTCAACCCCTGGCAGGCCGCAGCGGCATCCGCAGCATCGTTCACGATCGGTGCGATCCTCCCTCTCGTAGCGATCCTCCTTCCCCCGGCGCCTATTCGTGTCCCGGTGACGTTTATCGCGGTGCTCCTAGCATTAGCCGTCACCGGCGACCTGGGGGCTCGCATCGGCGGAGGGTCCCGCGCTCGCGCCACCGTCCGCGTCGTCCTCGGCGGCGCGATCGCCCTGGCCGCCACATTCGCCATCGGCCTGCTGCTTCACACTGGCGGCATCACCTAAGACTCTTCGACAGTCGGTTGCAACGACGATTGGCACCAAAGCTCGGGTGGGTCCCGGATCGCTTGCCCTCGTTGGGCCAACTTCAGCCGGAATGATCGCCTCGCCAGTCGCTTTCTCTGTGCCGGTCGGGACCTTCTCCCCTACTCGGCCGGAGGCCCACAGAACATCCTTGAAGGGCGCGAAACCGCGCCAACGAAAGGGCACCATCATGACAACCAGTACACTCATCAAGTCCGATCGCGACATTCAAGAAGCTGTTCAGGAGGAACTCGCCTGGACCCCCGACGTCGACGACGCAGGCATCGGCGTTGCCGTAGAGAACGGTGTCGTCACCTTGTCAGGCGAAGTCGACGACGCCGCCGAGCGCATTGCCGCAGGCAAAGCGGCCTTCCGCACCTCAGGCGTAACGACCGTGGTCGAGGACATCGTCATCCACCCGTCGTCGTACGTGTGGACCGTCACCGAAACCGATATCGCCAAAAACGTGCAGACCGCCATTAGGTGGGTCGCCACGCTTCCCGACTCGGTCACTGCCACCGTGGAGAAGCACACGGTGACCCTGAAGGGTCAAGTCGAATGGAACTACCAACGCGAGGAGGCTCGACGAGCCGTCGAGGCTGTCAAGGGTGTCGTCTTCGTCGTGAACGAGATCATCCTCCGCAGTCGGCCTTCCGTCGCCAACACCGAGGACCGCATTCGGAAGGCACTCGTCCGCAACGCGACGATCGACGCCAACCAGGTCCACGTTGCTGTCTCGGGAAACACGGCAACCCTCACCGGCCAGGTTCGTTCCTACGTCGAGCGGAAGCAGGCCGAGACCGCTGCATGGGCGTCGCCGCACGTCACCCACGTCAATAACGACATCAGCATCACCCTGTAGCCAGGTTGTCGGGGCCACCGGTCGAGCCGGTGGCCCACGTCGCTTGGCGCCATCGCTCCCCACAACTCGGACATTCCGGAGATGAGCTGTCCGTCATCAAATTGTCGCAGGAGGCGAACGTGTGACTTTCGGGACTTTGGCGTCCTGGCGGCACCGTGGCCCACCACGGTTGGGTCCATCGAGGGGGACTTCGGGTCGGCGTCATCGGGGATAAGCCGTCGCCACGACTTACCCAACCGCGTCAGCACCCTTTGCGAGACACCCGTGCGAGTGACGTCGGCGAAGCTGTAGTTCCCTGGCACCGTGCCGTCGTCGATTCGCGTCAGGCGCGAAGTGATGTTCGGTCAGTGAGACGCCTTGGGGTTCTATAAAAGTAAGTCGCTCGTCTAGGCCCCGATGTTGCCGAGACCAGAGCATCGTCTTGAAGTGCCGGGAACTCAACCAGGACCGCGAGTCGTCGCCCCGATTTCGCGAGACGACCGGGGGGGCGCCGTCCAGCTCGGGCGGGGGTTGGGCCGCTACGCCCATGCTCTCAACGTATGCGGGCTATTGGGCCGTATATCCACCATCGACAAGGTGGTAGCTGCCGGTGATGAACGAAGCGGCGTCGGACGCGAGGAACGACACCAATGAGGCGACTTCTTCCGGCTCACCGAGGCGGCCAAGTGCGTGTTTCGCAGCAAGGGCTTGAAGGGTTGATTCGTCCATATTCGCTGTGACCAGCGGGGTTCGGATGAACCCGGGGCCCACGGCAGTGACACGAACCTTTTTCAGCGCGTATTCCAGGGCGGCGTTGTGGGTCAACCCCAGGAGCCCGTGCTTTGCGGTCACATAGCCAGCGGCAGTGGGAAAGCCGACGGAGCCAAGAATTGAGGACATGTTAATGATCGACCCTCCCCCGTTCTCGGCGATTGCCGGCAGCTGCACTTTCAGGCCGAAGAACACTGAGTTGAGATTCACGTCGAGAACTTTCCGCCACCCGTCGATCGTCAAGTCGCCGATCAAGGCCGCTTCGCCACTGATTCCTGCGTTGTTGACCGCAATTTTTAAGGGGGAGAGGGCGTTTGCCTCAGCGACGCAGGCGACCGCGAAGTTCGGGTCGGTGACATCCCCGACGAAAGGTTGAGCCGTCCCGCCGGCTGCAGTGATCGTTCCGGCCACGGCCTCGGCTCCCGCTGCGTCACGGTCAGCGACGATGACGGACGCGCCATTGGCAGCTAGGAGGAGGGCGATCGCTTTGCCGATGCCCGATCCGGCTCCGGTGACGATCGCGGACCTATTGTGGACGTCGTATGTGGCCATGGAATCTCCCAAAGATCACTGGTTGCTGGTGCTCCGTGCACCACACGAGGAGCCTGCCCGGTTCCAGGCGCGGTCGACAGAGTCGTAAGTCCCGCGAGCCGGGCCGAACACGTGTGGTCAGGTGAGTACGGGGACACGGTCCGCGGTATAGCTGGGTCCGGTCACGACGACTGGGCAGGGCATGCTGCCGAGAATGGCGGTGCTGACGGAACCCATCAGGGGACCTCGGACGGGCCCGTAGCCGCGAGAACCCAACACGAGTAACGCCGCAGTGCGGCCGCGTTCCTCGAGAACGTGGGACGCGCGGCCCTGCTGTAGTAGGGGAACAATGACCAGCGAAGGTTGCGCGGCTTGAACGGCTGCGACGGCCTCGTCAAGAATCAGATGATGGGATGGTTCTAGCCATGCTTCGCTCGGTTCGGCCGGGTTGCGTCCGAACGCGTCGTCGATCACTGGCTCCCGCCATGTGTGGACGACGGTCAGCTGGCATCTCATGCGCTCGGCCTCACTCCCGGCGAAGGCGGTAGCGGCCACCGATTCCGGTGAGCCGTCGACCCCGACGACGACGCCTCTTCCCGCCAGGTTCCGCGACAGCCCGGCGGGAATGATGACGAGGGGCGATCGGGAATCCGTAATGAGCCGGGCACCCAGCGACCATGCGAACCGGGGCTGAGAAGACGCGGGATCGTGTGTTCCCAAGACGAGCAGGGTCGCGGGGTTCGTGAACTGCAACAGTTGCTCGATAGGGTCTCCCCGCATAATTTCCGTGCCGACATGCACTGCCGGTGCGTCGATGGCGACGTTTTCGGCCTGTTCGGCGAGCTCCCGCTGAGCGACGGCGGCTAAGTCCTCAGCTGCGTCGCTTTCGACGGCCTCGAGGAGCGCGTCGTTGACGATGCGGACAATGACGACCGTCCCGCCGCCCGGGGCTTCTCTGAGGACAGCCCAGTCAAGGGCTCCCTGCGATTCGGGTGTGCCATCCCAGGCGACCACTGTTCTCTGGTTCACGATGTGTCCTTTCCGAACGTCGCGGCAAGCTTCCCTCGGCTTCGGGACGCACCTCAGGGGCTTTGGTCCCGTCTGGAACAACAGGTGCCGGACTTTTTTCAATGCCACGGAGAACCTGTCACGAAGTGGCCGTAGACTCCTCCGCTACGACGGCGAGAGGACGAGCCGATGAACGCCCCGAACAGCCTCCTCTTCCCCGATGGAGCGAAGTCCGAACTCGATCAGGCGCTGGCATCTCTCATCACCAGTGCCGAGCGCGTTGCCGGAACCCAAGGGCGGTTGCGCAATTTGATGCGCGCCAACAGGGCGATCGTCGAACAGTTGGACCTTTCGACGATGCTCAAAGCGACGATCGAGGCGGCGATCGACCTCGTGGGCGCACGGTACGGAGCCCTCGGTGTCATGGCACCCGAGGGTGGCCTGGATGAGTTCATCCAAGTGGGAATCTCGGACGAGGTCGTCGCCCGGATCGGTCATCTTCCTGAGGGGCACGGTCTCCTGGGTGCTGTTCTCGACGAAGCCCACCCGATAAGGCTCCAGAATCTGCAGGACGATCCACGCTCAAGCGGGTTCCCGGCTTCGCACCCGCCAATGCACGGCTTTCTCGGCGTTCCCATCCGCGTGCGCGAGCAGCTGTTCGGCAGCCTGTACTTTGCAGAGAAGATCGAGGGCGAGTTCACGCAAGAGGACGAAGAGCTCCTCACCTCCCTGGCAACGACAGCCGGGATCGCGATAGAGAACGCACGCCTGTTCGATGAAACCCAGAAGCGTCAACGATGGGCCACCCTTTCCGCGGACGTCGCGACGGCATTGCTCTCCAGTGACACAGAAGCTCCGCTGCGTCTTCTGTCCGACAGCGTCGCCGAAATCGCAGAGGCCGACCTGGTGTGCATCGTCGTGCCCATTGCTTCGGGAATGGTGATTATCGACACCGCTCGTGGAGCACTGGCCGAAGACGTCGAAGGCCTGGTAGTCCCGGCCGAAGACACGCGATCGGAGGCCGTCATGACCGCCGCCGAGCCGCTCTTGGTCACCTCTTTGACGGTCCCCAGAACTCACGATGTCCCTCTGCTCCTCGGGCCCTCCATGCTCATTCCTCTCCTCAGTGGCGCCGGACCCGTCGGAGTCCTGTCCGTATCCCGGGCGCTCGGCCGGGCACGGTTCAACGACTCGGACATGGACATGATCACGGGGTTCGCCCGCCAAGCAACTCTCGCCATCGATGTGGCGAACGTGCGCCTTGACCGTCACCGGCTCGAACGGCTCGAGGATCGAAGCCGCATCGCCAGAGACCTCCACGACCATGTCATCCAGCGACTTTTCGCCGCCGGCCTCGCGCTCCAGGCAAAGGCACACAAAGCCCCGAACGAGGCAGCCCGCTCAGACATCGAGCAAGAGATCGACACCCTCGACACGGCGATCGCGGAGATCCGAACGGCGATCTTCGCTCTCACGCCCCCTCGACGCGGGCTCCGCTCCTCCGTCCGACATCGCATCATCGACCTCCTCACCGAGATCGGTGCCATGTTCGCCACCACGCCCCGACTAACGTTCCTCGGAACGGTCGATCTCCTCGTGATCGACGAGATGGCGGACGACGTCGTCGCCGTCGTCCGAGAAGGTCTGAGCAATGTGGCCCGGCACGCCCACGCAAGCCAGATCAGTGTGAAGGTCGCCGTCGCTGAGGGCCAGATCGAGGTCGAAATTATGGATGACGGAGACGGTTTCCATCCCGGGGATCGCCGAAGCGGACTCTTGAACCTCCGTTCCCGAGCCGAACAATGGCAGGGCACCAGCGACACGGTGGCCCGCCCTGATGGAGGAACACGCATGACCTGGACCGCTCTTCTCACCGACATCCCCACCCACGAGGCCCCCTCGTGACACGGATATTCCTCGTCGACGACCACGAAGTCGTCCGCCGCGGCGTCGCGGACCTGATCGACGCCGAGGACGACTTCGACGTCGTCGGCGAAGCCGGCACAATCGCTCAGGCTCTGGCGCGGATCGCCGCGACCATGCCCGACGTCGCCGTCCTGGACGTGGGCCTGCCCGACGGAAGCGGCATCGACTTGTGCCGCGAGATCCGCTCGTCGTACCCGTCGGTCGTGTGCCTCATGTTCACTGCCTACGACGATGACGAAGCGAGCCTCTCCGCCGTCCTCGCGGGAGCTGCCGGCTATGTCATCAAAGACATCCGCGGCCAGAAACTGGTCGATTCCATCCGCCTAGTCGCCACCGGGAAGACGCTCGTGAACCCGGACGTCTCCCGCGACATCGTCGCGAAAGCGACCGCACCCTCCACCGAGCGGATGATCGTTCTCACGTTGCGGGAACGAGAGGTCCTTGAACTGATCGCGGAGGGTCTCAGCAACCGCCAGATCGGGGAAATCCTGAACCTGGCCGAGAAAACGGTCAAGAACTACGTCTCTGCGATCCTCCGCACCCTGGGCATGGAACGACGCACCCAAGCGGCCGTCTACGGTGCGGGACTCCGGAAGAACTAAGCCCGTCTAGAGCATTTCGAGCTCACTAGTGTCGTCGGCCACCTTCACGACGACCGTTGGCCGCTCCGCACCATGCAGCACAGCAGTGCTGACCGAACCCAGCAGAAACCGGGCCACGGTGCGCCGGCCGTTGTTCCCAATGACCAACATTCGGCTCTCGTGCGCCTCCTTCAGCAACACCTTGGCCGCAAGCCCTTGAATCACCCGCCGTCGAATCGCGAGTTGTGGATACTCGCGGCTGGCGTCGATGAGGGATTCGTCTACCAGAGCGTCGTGGCGATGCTTCAAAAGGGCGAAGGCAGAACGATCCCGGCTAATATCGTCAGTCGTCCCCACAGGACCTAACCAGGCGTGCACCACAGAAAGAGACTCGCCGCGATCCACGGCCTCTCGAGCAGCGAAGGCCAAGGCCCTCAACGAAGCGTCCGTTCCGTCCACTCCAACAACAATTCCTCGGGCTGCGCCAAAGACAGTGCCAGGTATCGCCGCTACCGGCCCTTCAGCAGTCGCCGCCAGTCTTTCGGCCAATGTGGTAGCCGCTCGATTCGAGGGGGACGCTGGACCGCGCCCGACGGTCACAAGATTCGACGAGAACGACATACCTTCCAGGACGTCCAGGGATCTCCCGCGATGACTCGGACGAGGACTTCGAGGTTTTCATGACCTGTTCGCAGCCGGACCGCTTCCTCCTGGGTGCCCTCTTGTGCGGCTGACAGCTGATCCGATTCACGGGTCCCGTTCTCCGGGTGCGCAGGGAAGGGCACGACTCTCACGATCGCCATCCGCCGTCCCGTGCCGGCTTGCCGGTCAGCCAACCAATCGGATGCGTGGGATGCCGCAGCTGACCCATCCCACCCCACAATCGCCGTGTCCTTCATAGCCAGTACTCCTTCAGGTGTCGACGTCACGAAGCCGTGTGCACGCGGACGCCCCATGAGCTTCCCCTCGGCCTCTGAACCCGACCAGAGGCGGAGGTCCCGCCGCCACAACAAATCGTTCGATGTTGTAGGACCTTTGCCCCTGGGGGCAGTGCCAGATATCGCCAACGCTGTCCTCATGACCACTTCAACGACACAGGGCCCAGGTGTCCTTCACCTGCAGACGACCAACCGGCTCATGTCTCGACTCACGGAACGGTTCCATCAGTTCCACCTCGATGCCATCGTCAGCGAAACGGGTGCACCCCTCGGCACGATCGTGCTCTTTTGCGGACCAGGCTGCAGCACTGCCCTCGTCACCGACCACCTTGGCGCCGCCCTCGCCACCGGTAACAGCGTGGTCGTCGGATTCGTCGAGGAGCCCTCCGCGTCGTTGAGGTTCTTCCTCTCGGCTCTTGCCGCCGCCCTGCCGACTACGACGTTCGAGTGTCTGAAGACCTCAGCGGGCCCCTGGAACCTCATCCTCCCCGACACGCACGTGGTCGCCGTTCTCACCGCCCTTCACATCGTCGTGGCAGAGGACCGCCATCGGCACGGCGCCAATTCACCAGGCCAGGGTTCCACCCGCGCACTTCTCAACCTCTACTCCACCCCGCGCACCCTCACGAAAGAAGCCACCTCGTGACCGACCTCATCTCTCCCACCGTCGACGACCCGATGGAGGACGTCCTTGCCAGCAAACCCCTCGAGACCAGCGCCCCCACGCTGCGCAACGCCGACGACGAGCATGAGCCGCGCGAGATCCACCAGCTGGTGCACGACAGACTGCAGCTCGACGGCGTCGCCCGCATGAATCTGACCTTCAGCACCACGTGGGTCGAGCCCGAGGCGCGCCAGCTTTCGGACAGTTCTCTCGACAAGAACATCGTCGACAAAGACGGGCACCCGCAGGCGGCCGAGATCAAGACCCGCTGCCTGCACAAGCTCACCGACCTGCTCCACTCCCCTGAGGCGAAAGTAACCCCCCTCGGGTACGAACGTCACGACGCCAGCATCAAAGCCACCTCCGTATCGGCTGAGCCCGACAACACCGTCACCATCGACACTCATCACCTCTCGGAGACGACGTCATGACCGCACACGACAACTCACGAACAGCCTCCGGCAAGCACCTCTGGATTGTCGGAGGAGGCATCGCCGGCATGGCCGCCGCCGCCTTCGCCATCCGTGACGCCGGGGTTGCCGGATCGAACGTCCACATCCTCGAAGAGTCAGGGCTTCCCGGCGGGTCACTCGACGGAGCCAAATCCCCCACCTTGACCGACGGTTGGGTCACCCGTGGAGGCCGGATGCTAGAGGACGAGGCCTACCTCTGCACCTGGGACCTATTCTCATCGATCCCCTCGCAGGGCAACCCGCAAGTATCCGTCCGCGACGAGATCACAGCGTTCAACAAACACGTCCCGACGCACGCGAATGCCCGTCTCTTCGGACGCGACCACACGATCCTCCCTGCCGCCGATTACGGCTTCGACACGCGAGACCGCCTCGAACTCGGGCGGCTGATCGCCTCGCCGGAAAGCACCCTCGCCGACAAGCGCATCGACCAGATGTTCGGGAAGCACTTCTTCAGCACGAACTTCTGGCAGATGTGGCGCACCACGTTCGCCTTCCAGAACTGGCACTCCGCCATCGAGCTGCGACGGTACTTCCTGCGTTTCGTCCAGGAGTTCAGCCGCATCAACACCCTGTCCGGTGTCCGACGAACCGTCTACGACCAGTACGACTCGATGGTCCTCCCCCTCCACCTGTGGCTCGGCCTTCACGACGTCGACTTCCGATTCGGCCAGCGAGTCGTCGACGCTGCCTTCACCAACGGCGTGGACCGCCGAATCGCCCGCCTTTCCGTCGAAACCGATCAGGGTCACGCCGATATCGACCTCGGCGACGACGACATCGCCCTCCTCACCCTCGGATCCATCACCTCCGACAGCACCTACGGAGGGCAGGACACACCACCGGAACTGATCCGGTCGCACCGCGATCACGGCTGGTCGCTCTGGGAGACGGTTGCCCAGAAAGCCCCCGATTTCGGGCACCCGGAGGTGTTCCTCAACGTCGATGAGAACAAGTGGGAGTCCTTCACCCTCACCATGCACGACAGCGTCCTCCTCGACCGCATCGTCAACCTCGCCGACAACAAGCCCGGTACCGGTGCCCTCATGACGTGGGTCGACTCGGGGTGGTTGATGTCCATCGTCGTCCCCCACCAGCCGCATTTTCCCCACCTGCCCGCCGGCGATTCCACCCTGTGGGGGTACGGGCTGCTTGTCGACAAGCTCGGAGACCACGTCCCCAAGACCATGGCCGCCTCCTCAGGGCGCGAAATCCTGACGGAGCTCATCGGGCAGCTCGAGTTTGACAGCATCCTCGACCACGTGCTGGAGACGACCGACGTGACGACGGTGATGATGCCGTACGCATCCGCCGTCTTTAGCCCCCGCGCCCCGGGTGACCGACCCCTCGTGATCCCCGACGGTTCGACGAACTTCGGGTTCCTGGGCCAGTTCACCGAAATCCCCGAAGACGTCGTCTTCACTGTCGAGTACTCCATCCACGGCGCGATGCAGGCCGTGTACACGTTGCTCGACGTCGACCGCGCCATCCCTGGCATCTATCACGGGGCCTTCCACCCCAGCGTCGATCTCCACGCCATCGAATCAGCGTTCAAGTGATCGACCAGACGCATGGCCGCCACCGTTCGTGAGCTCACCGTCGCGCAGGTCACCGCTCTCCTGACGCGACGCTTTCCTCTGAAAACCATCAGTCACGTCACCGAGGAATACGACGCCCTCGCCGGCAAGCCGATTCGCATCTACGTGCCGAATCTTGTCGAACATGCTGCCCGGCACCGGCTCAGCCACGAACCGGCCATCACGACCTGATCGCCCCCGGCCTCGTCGTCATCGACCCGATCGGCAGGTATGATGTCTGGCCTGGACCTAGCTTCCCAACCGCGACCTGTGGAATCTCGAGGTCTTGCCGGATGGTCTCGACCGCGCCGGGTTTTCTGACCTTGACGACGACGGGTGTGCCATCGGGAAGGGTTGCGGCATGGGCCTGACCGATGGAGGCACTGGCGAGTGCGTCGAGGTCGAACGATCCGAAGATCTCGGTGATGTCGGAGCCGAGTTCTTCTTCGAGGATCGTCACGATCTCCGTGCCGGGAACGGGAGGGACCGAGCTGAGCAGGAGCGAGAGTTCGCGGATGTAGGGCGGCGGGAGGAGGTCGGGTCGAGTCGACAGGAGCTGGCCGAGCTTGATGAACGTCGGGCCCAGCTCTTCGAGGGCGAGCCGCAGTTCGACGGCCGTTGGCTGTCGGACTGAATCGATCCCTTGCCGGGCCAGGATGCCGACGACCTCGCGGGTCCGCGCCCCATGGGTGGCGCTTTCTCGTGTCATCGCCGATCCACCAGGCAGCGGCACGGCTCCGAGTGGTCGTGACCGTCGCTGGCGGGCTCGGGATGGCGTTCACCGAAGAAATCCGTGTAGGTCGGAGGTCTTCCCAGGGGGCGTACGGATGAACCGCTCCTAAACGGGCTGAATTCGGAGTAGGCCCCCCGGGCAACGACCAGGAGGGATCCCGGCCAGGAGTGCTGTCATCCGCGCTCATGAGAGCTGCTCCTGCCGGCTCATAGCGGGCTGGCCGGTACGGGCGCAGCCGGCGCACCCGAAGGGACGAGCGCAGGACCGGTACCCGGCGCCGCTCCTACCCCCGTGGCCGCCGCGGCGTATGCCGCCGCCTGCGCGACGACGGATTCGGACGTCTTCGTCTCGCGGGCAAGGAACGAGCCGAGCTCGCTGATCGTGCTCATGAGAGGGGCCGGGAAGACGACGGTGGTGTTCTTGTCGACGCCGAGTTCGATTAGAGTCTGCAGGTTCCGCAGCTGGAGGGCGAGAGGGTGCGCCATCATCGTGTCGGACGCGTCTCCGAGGGCTGCGGCCGCGAGGGATTCCCCTTCGGCGGCGATGATCTTGGCCCGCTTTTCGCGTTCCGCTTCGGCCTGCTTGGCCATGGCCCGCTTCATCGTGTCCGGCAGCTGGATGTCCTTGAGTTCGACGAGCGTCACCTCGACACCCCAGTCGAGTGTGGTGACGTCAAGGATCTGGCGGATGCCCGCGTTGATAACGTCGGTTTCAGCGAGGATCTCGTCGAGGCTGTGCTGGCCAACGACTTTGCGGAGCGTGGTCTGGGCGATCTGGTCGATCGCAGCTGTCACGTTCTCGATCGCGACGACGGCCTTGACCGCGTCGACGACCCGGAAGTACGCCACTGCGGAGATGTCGACGCTGACGTTGTCTTTGGTGATGATGCCCTGCGACTGGATCGGCATGGTGACGATTCGTAGGCTCACCTTGGTGAGCCGGTCGGCGATCGGCACGATTACGGCAAGCCCGGGATCCTTGGTGCCCGTCACACGGCCGAAGCGGAAGACGACACCTTTTTCGTACTGGGTAACGACATGCAGCGACATCGCGAGAGCGACGAGGATAAGCACGATGACGACGACCACGATGGCGAGGACGACGGTCATGAGCGTTCCCCGAGCAGACGCACGATCTCGGTGATGTCGATCGGCTCGGTCGGGCAGAGGTCGGTTTTCGCGGGGTGTGCGCGGGAGAGTGGGCCGTTCGTGCTGGCCTCCGACTCGGAGGGGCGTTGCTCGGTCATGGACATGAGGTGGCGACTTTTGGATGAGGAGGGGAACAAATGCCGGATCGGCACTGGCATCAAGTTGACATCAGCGGAGGAGAACTCGGCAGGGGCGAAGGTCCCGCAAATACCACTCACGCGGGGACGGACGCGAGATGAGTGCCGGCGGCGAGGTTCAGCGGTCGGGTTGATTCGCCGTGCATGACGAGCACGGGGCAGTCGGCGTGTTCGGCGCACGCGGAGCTGACGGACCCGAGAAGGAGCCCTGAGAAGCCGCCGTGGCCACGGCTGCCGACGATGAGCATCTCGGCTCCCTTGCTCTGTTCGAGAAGGATGCTCGCCGACTGCCCCTCGAGGACAGACGTCCGGAACCACGGCGGAGATCCGGCCGGGAAGACCTTGGCGACCACGGCCTTGACAAGATTTTGGGCGTCCTCTTCAGGAGACCAGCTTCCGAATCCTGTTGCCGAGGCGACCTGGGGGTAACTCCAGGTCGTGACGAGCAGAAGATCAGTGTCGAGGACGGTCGCGAGGCGAATTCCTCGTTCAAGGGCCGAGAAGGCGGGTGTGGAGCCGTCGTAACCGACGACGATGGTCAAGCGTCGGCCTGCCGCGTCCGGGACGGCCCGTGAGATCAGTGTGGAGGTCATGATCTGACAATCACAGGTCCCGGCGAGGCGGAACAGAGGCCAAAGTCCCGCTGGCCGCGCGTCATGCCACGCGTGCCTGCCGCGATGTGCTCAGTGTCAGCTGGCGCGCGAGAAGCGTCGGCCGCTCAGCGACTCGACGTCGATTCGCACGATGTCGGGCGTTGGGGTCGGGAGCCAGGTGGTCAGTCGTAACTCGGCGGCGATGTCGAGTTCGGCGAGGGAGATGAGGTGGCGGCCGCTGCCCTTCGCGACGACGCTCCAGGCTGTCGTGTCGTCGTAGCCGTCAACCTCGAGGGTGGCCCGTGAGCGGATACCGACCTCGGCCAGCTTCAGGCCTGGTGAGGTACGGAAGTAGAGCGACTGACCGTCGACGCGGAAGGTGACCGGGAAGATGTCGATGTCGGAGCCTGCCGACAGCGCGAGCCGGCCAACCGGCGCGTCGCGCAGCATTTGCCAGCAATCGCCATCGGTGAGCATGCTGACCGATCCCTCGACGTCCCGCATACTCAGATGCCCCGGTCGAGCAGCAGTTGCATCATCGAGGTGATATCGATCGGCTCCGTGCCAGGCAGATCGATGTTGGCGGGGTCTGCCCGGGAAAGCCCTGACGACGGCCGCGCAACGGGCGATGTTCTCTGGAGGTGCGCGATAGAAGGGGAAGCGATGGCGCTCATGGTGGTGTCCAGTCGTCGGGAGGGCGAGATGCGGGGCGCTTGTGAACGACCCAGGAGCAGTCAACCGTGAGCGTGCCTCGCGAACGAGTGCCGAAGGTCCCGGGACCTTCGGCACCCCTGCTCGCGGCTACGGAAGCAACGTGCTGCCCTTCGTGTTCCAGGTCCAGTCGGCGACCTCCGGTGAGTCCTCGCCGTGCTCGCGCGTGTAGGCACGGGCCCGGGTCCGGGCATCCTGCATCTCCTGATGAAGTCGGCCCTCCTTCGCGGCAAGGCCGGGCACCCGGTCGAGGACGTCCATGACCAGCCGGTACCGGTCGAGGTCGTTCAGCATCACCATGTCGAACGGCGTCGTGGTGGTGCCCTCTTCGATGTAGCCGCGCACACGGAGGTTGTCGTGGCCGTGCCTGCTGTAGGTCAGGCGATGGATGAGCCACGGGTAGCCGTGGAACGCGAAGATCACCGGCTTGTCGGTCGTGAATAGGGCGTCGTACTCCAGGTCGGACAGCCCGTGCGGGTGCTGCTGCTCGCTCTGCAGTCGCATGAGGTCGACGACGTTGACCACCCGGTGCGCAGCCACGGGACGCGGTGGCGCAGGATCCACACGGCGGCGAGCGTCTCCAAGGTCGGCACGTCGCCGGCGCAGCCGAGCACCACGTCGGGCTCGATGCCCTCGACCTCCGTCCCGGCCCAGTCGAGCAGGCCGATGCCGCGGGTGCAGTGGTCGACGGCTTCGGCCATGGTCAGGTAGTTCTGCTCGACCTGCTTGCCGGCGACGACGACGTTCACATAGTCGACGCTGCGCAGGCCGTGATCGAACGTCGACAGCAGCGTGTTGGCGTCAAACGGCAGGTACAAGCGGACGATGTCTGCCTTCTTGTTGACGACGAGGTCGATGAAGCCGGGGTCCTGGTGGGAGGCGCCGTTGTGATCCTGCCGCCACACGCGCGAACTGAGGAGGTAGTTGAGCGACGCGACAGTGCGTCGCCACGGGATGCGCTTCGACGACTCGAGCCACTTGGCGTGCTGGTTGAACATCGATTCGACGATGTGGATGAATGCCTCGTACGAATTGATGAGGCCGTGTCGGCCGGTGAGAAGATACCCCTCGAGCCAGCCCTGGCACTGGTGCTCGCTGAGCATCTCGACAATCCGCCCGCTGCGCGCGAGGTGGTTGTCGAGGTCGTCGATGTCGGCGTGGCCGGCGTCCCACTGCTTGTCGGTGACGTCGAAGACGTCCTGGAGGCGATTGGACGCCGTCTCGTCGGGGCCGAAGATCCGGAAATTCTCGGGGTTCTGCACGATGACGTCGCGCAGCCACGTGCCGAGCACCTGGGTGGCCGAGCTGGACGTCGCGCCGGGGCTCGGCACGTCGACGGCGTAGTCGCGGCCGACGGTACCTGCCGACAGTGCCGAAGGTCACACGGATGTCGGCCTGGACGGGTGTTCACGGTAGTGAGCGATGTCGAGTTCGTCGGCGATTGAGGTGACGCCGTGGACTCGCAAGGCCGTGCGGACGACCGCGTCGCGGTGATCCATCGTCTGTAGCGGACCCTTGAGGGCGACTCCCCCGGCGACGAGCGTCACAGATATTCCTGAGGTGTCGATTCCAGGGCACTCCCGGATCGCTTGGATCACGCGCTGGACGAGGGCAGCCTCTGCAGCGTCGCTGGAGGGAACGGTCATGACGTCGTCTTCTCGTGTCTATCGGTGGTGAACGGAATTCGGACGCGAGTCCAGTCCAGGTACTGGGCGGCCAGGGCAGCAGTCCAGTCAATGGTCATTTCGCCCGTCACCTGGTTGGGGGATCGAGGCCACGCATGATCGTGATGCCCGACGGATCCGTGTCGCTTAAGGGCACGGCCGTGTCGGTCTGGACAGCCAGGATGCCTCGGGCCAGCCGCCTCTCCAAGGCGGTGAAGTACAGGCGAACGGCAGGCGACGTGGGACCGGGAAGGTGAAGGGAGACGATGTCGCCGACGGCCAGAGCCACGCTGACGTTCTTGGCGATCCAGTCGACCGTGCACTGCGCTTCGGGGACGATCGCCACGGGCACTGCCAGGCCCTCGCTGAATTCCAGTGACGCCCCCAGCCGTTCGACCGACCACGTCGGCGCCCAGTTCCGGCGCTCGGAGCAGATCTGCATGAGAGTATCGGCAGCCGAGACGGGGAACGCATCTCGACCAGCAGGATGGCCGATCAGGACCGTGGCCGCCGCTTGCAGCGACGCTTCGGCGACGCGCCGGCTCCGGTCGACAAAGGTCAGACCTCGCCACGAGGCGAGGGTGTCGGCAAGGCCCGGAGGACGAGAGCTGGTGGCGGTCATGATCCGGCGGTGACGTACTGCTTGACGGCGACCTCGATGTCGGTGATGCCCTTCTTCGCGTCGGCGAAAAGCATCCCCGTCTTGGGGTCGGAGAACAATTCGTTCGGAATGCCGGCGTAGCCGGGGCTCATGGACCTCTTGATGACGACGACGGACTTGGCGTGGTCGACATCGAGGATCGGCATGCCCGAGACCGCGTTCCCCGGCCGACGGGCCGCCGGGTTCGTCACGTCGTTGGCTCCGATGACGAGGGCGACGTCGCAAGTCTCGAAGGCGGCGTTGGCCTCGTCCAGCTGCAGCATCTGCGTGTAGGGCACGTTCGCCTCGGCGAGGAGGACGTTCATGTGCCCAGGCATCCGGCCGGCGACCGGGTGAATGGCGTACTTCACGTCGATGCCGTGATCGGTCAGGATTTTCGCGAGATCGGCGACCTCGTGCTGCGCCTGGGCTGCGGCGAGACCGTAGCCGGGCACGACCATGACGTGCTGCGCGTAGGCGAGCTGCAGTCCGACGTCGTCCGCGGTGACCTGGCGCACGTTCGCCGCCGAGGCACCTGGTCCGTCGACCGCGGGTGCAACGGAGTCGGCGGTGCCGAATCCGCCGAGGATGATGCTGACGACCGATCGGTTCATCGCCTGCGCCATCTGGAGGGTCAGGATCGTGCCCGCGGCACCGACGAGAGCGCCGGCGATGATCATGGCCTGGTTGTCGATCGCGAATCCGGCGAAGGCGACGGCGAGACCCGTGAACGCGTTCAACAGGGAGACGACGACGGGAGCGTCCGCGCCGCCGATGGGCAGGACCATCAGGACGCCGACGGCGAGAGCCGCGACGAGCAGGATCACGAGCATCGTCACGTTACGGGGTTCGACGACCACGAGCACGGCGGCCAGCAGCGCGATCAGGACGACGATCACGTTGACGATGCGGCCGCCGGGGAACTGCAGGGGCTTGCCGGAGATGATCCCCTGCAGCTTTCCCGCCGCGACGAGGGACCCGGAGAGCGTGACGCCACCGATGAGGACGTCGAGGACTATGGGGATCGAAGAGTCGAGCGAGACCAGGGCTCCCGGAGTGCTGTGGACGAAGTCGGCCAGCGCCACCGCCGCTGCAGCGCCACCGCCGACGGCGTTGAAGAGGCTGACCAACTGGGGAACGTCGGTCATCTTGGTGGTGCGGGCTCGGACCACTCCGAAAACCGCGCCGGCGGCGAGGCCGACCGCCAGAGCCGCCCAGCCCCAGACGGATCCGTGGCTCGTCGCCACGGCGTAGATGAAGGTGACGACGACGGTGACGACCATGCCGCCAGCGGAGACGAGGTTGCCCGAGCGGGCCGTCGACGGGGTGCGCATCCGGTGCAACCCGATGACGAACAGCATGGCGGCCACGAGGTAGGCGACGCCGACGATGAATTCGAACACGGTCATGAGGTTTTCTCCGAGGTGATGGCGGGAGCCGCAGGGCATCGGGGCGGTGGAACATCTGGAGCATGCGGTCGGTGACGACGTACCCGCCGACGACGTTCGCTGCCGCGAGGGCCGCGGCGATGGCTGTGAGGATGTAGCCGATGGGGCTGTCGGCCAGGGCCGCGACGACGATCGCGCCGGCGACGACGGCGCCGTGGATGGCGTTCGCCCCCGACATCATCGGGGTGTGCAGGGTCGAGGGGATCTTCGAGATCACCTCGAACCCCACGAGCAGGCTCAGGATGAAGATAGCCAGGTTCGAGTAGAGGGTTTCGGTCATGAGACGGGTGCTTTCGTCGGCGCTGCGGAAGGAGCGGTGGTGAGGTGCCCGTCGTGGCTGACGACCACAGCCGCGTGCACCTCGTCGGTCGGATCGATGGTGACGACGCCGTCTTTCGTGAGCGACGTGACCATCGCAAGGACGTTGCGGGCGTACATGTGCGACGAGGAGGTCGCGAGGTCAGAGGCGAGGTTCCCAGCGCCGACGACGATCACTCCCCCGTCGGTGACGAGGCGCTTCCCGTCGATGGAGCCGGCGACGTTCCCGCGCTGGTCGGTCGCAGCGAGGTCGATGCAGACGGATCCCGGCGCAAGGGCGGTCAGGGTCGCGGCGGTCACCAAAAGGGGCGGAGTGCGCCCGGGCACCTTCGCGGTCGTGATGATCACGTCGAACGATTCGAGGTGCGTGGAGAGCTCGTCCTGCTGCTGGACGGCCTCGTCGGCTGTCATCGCGCGGGCATATCCCCCCGCGGCCGCACCTGCGGCAATCGACGAGGTGAGGAACTCGGCACCGAGGGATTCGACCTCGCCTTGCGACGCGGCGCGGACGTCGTAGCCGGTCACGACGGCGCCGAGGCGCTTCGCCGTGCCGATGGCCTGGAGGCCGGCGACTCCGGCGCCGATGACGATGAGCTTGGCCGGGCGGGCCGTTCCGGAGGCCGTGATCATCATGGGGAAGTACCGGTCGAACGACGCCGCCGCAAGGATGCCGGCTCGGTAGCCGGCCGTGCTCGCCTGCGAGCTGACCGCGTCCATGGCCTGTGCCCGGCTGATGGTGCGCGGCAGCAGCTCGAAGGCGACGACCGTCACTCCGCGAGTGGCAAGATCAGCGGTGAGGTCGGTGTTCGCGAGCGGCTCCACGAGGCCGACAAGCATCTGTCCGGATCGCAGGGCCGCGGCGAGGGCTGCGTCCGGCGGCCGGACCACGGCGAGGATGTCACTCTTCGCGATGACGTCCTCGCGGGTGGACATGGTGACGCCGACTTTCAGGTAGGCGGCGTCGGGAAATCTCGCCTCGGATCCGGCACCCTTCTCGACACTGACCGCGAAGCCCTTGGCGATGAAGGCCGCCGCCGCTTCGGGGTCGAGGGCGACGCGTCGCTCGCGGTCTGCTGTCTCGCGGAGAGCGCCAACGGTGAGCGTCGGGGGCTTCGCGGAGGGAGTGGTTGAGGTCATGCCCTGAGTCTCGATCCGTCGGGCGATGGCCCACAGTGCCGAAGGTCCCGCGAGGCACGGGACCTTCGGCACTGCCTCGGCGACCCGGTTCCTGCGACGGTGAGACCCGGCGATTCCGCGCCTCACCCCTCGACCGAGCGGGTACGTCGGACCGCCGCCACCTTGGAAAGGGTTCCGTCATGAAGGCTGCAGTCGTCACCGCTTTTTCCGCACCGCTCGAGATCGTCGACCGGCCGATTCCCGAGCCGGCAGCGGGCCAGGTGCTCATCCGGCTCGAGGCCTGCGGCTTGTGTCACACCGACATCCATGCCGCCGGCGGCGACTGGCCCGTCAAGCCGCCGCTCCCGATCGTGCCTGGCCACGAGGGAATCGGCATCGTCGAGAAACTCGGCGATGGAGTCACCGACCGCGCCGTCGGCGACCGCGTTGCCATTGCGTGGCTGGGCGAAGCGTGCGGCGAGTGCCGCTACTGCATCGACGGCCGCGAGACCCTCTGCGAAAAGCAGGAGAACAGCGGCTACTCGATCGACGGCGCGTTCGCCGAGTACGCCGTCGCCAGCGCCAAGTACGTCGTCGCCGTCCCCGACGGCATCACGTCTCTCGACGCCGCGCCGTTGAGCTGCGCCGGCCTCACCACCTACAAGGCACTCAAGGTCGCGCAGGTCCAGCCCACCGAACACGTCGGCATCTTCGGCATCGGCGGCCTCGGGCACCTCGCCGTGCAGTACGCCCGGATCATGGGCGGCACGGTGGTCGCGATCGACATCGAACAACCCAAGCTCGACCTGGCGGCCGAGCTCGGTGCTGAGCACCTCGTGAACGCAGCGACCAGCGATCCGGTCGAAGCGATCCAGGCGCTCGGCGGTCTCGACGTCGCCGTGGTTCTCGCCGCGTCACCGAAAGTGTTCGAGCAGGCCTTCGCCTCGCTTCGCCGTGGCGGCCGCCTCGTCTGCGTCGCCCTTCCCGCCGACGGGACCATGAGCATCCCCATCTTCGACACCGTCATCAAGGGCATCTCGATCATCGGCTCGATCGTCGGCACCAGGCAGGATCTCGCCGAGGTCTTCGCCCTCCACGCCGCTGGCAAGACTCGTGTCATCGCCGAGACCCGCGCCCTCGACGACATCAACGAGGCCATCGCCGAAGTGCTCTCGGGCAGCATCCCGGCCCGTCTCGTCTTCGAGTACAGCCGCGTGCCCGCGACCGTGAGCTGACCGCCACCGTCGATTGACTCCGGCGGTTTCATGACGAAGGCCCGCTGGCAGCTACCAGTGGGCCTTCTTCATGCTCGTCGCTCATTCGTCGTCCGCGTTGGGGCTCTCACCGTAGCCATAGCCGACTGAGATCCTCAGGTCCCGTTCACTCTCGTGGCTGTCTGGCCCGGGCCGCGAATCCAGACGTGGTGCGTCGAGCTCCGCCGTGATTTCGACGCCGTCGTCGAGGGCGTCGAAGTGGAGGCGGATATCACGGCCGACGAGGACCCCTGACTCGGGTTCGCGGACGGTGTAAGCCACCTGAACGGCGAGGTACTCGAGGGCAAGGGCGATCGCCCTGCCCCAGTCGGCGGGATGAGCGCTTGATGACCGAGTCATGGCTCGACACCAACCCTCACCTCGTTCGACGGCTGCGGGCGTGTCGAAAGCCGGATGCTTCGTCGGCGTCGTCATCGTGATGCATTGACGAGCATGCGGCTCTCGACTTCGTGGGTTTCGCTGAAGTGCGCGCGCATGATTAGCACCGGACACGTGGCATGCTCGGCGCACGCCGAACTGACCGAGCTCAGAAACAGACCAGCGAACCCGCCATGGCCCCGGCTTCCGACCAGAAGCATCTCGGCGCCCCTGCTCTCATTGATGAGAACCCGTGCGGCCTCACCCTCAATGCTGACGGCCGAGAAGAACGCCGGAGCACCTTGCGGGAACAGGATGCCGCCGAGGTGAGCCAACATCTGCTGCGCGTCCTCCTGAGGTGACCAGCTGGTGAAGGGAAAGCCAGAGAAGGAGATCGGCATGGTCCACGCCATGACGACCCGGAGGTCGCGGTGCAGCTGCGTGGCCAGCGAGATGCCACGCCTGACTGCGGCGAGGGACGACGCCGAGGTGTCATAGCCGACGACGATGGCGCCGACGGGGGTGGCCGTGGCGTCGGGACGGGAGGGTGCTGTGTGGTTGGTCATGACCCGATGCTCACACCGCGACGCCCGTCGAAACAGGGCAGAAGGTCACATGCGGGCGGTCGGGACGTTCGGCACTTTCCCGGCCCACGCACCGCACGTCATCCTGACTGAGCATGCCGTCAGGCGGTGCGAGTCGATCAAGGAGACACATGAAGAACGGCCGACCGGGGCTCAGCGCACGGCGCCTCCCCACCCTCACGTGGCACCAGAAGGAGCACTCGACTTTGACCCGCGGCGAACGGGCAGCGGACACGATGCGGAATGTTATGGGAAGCTGGCGTTTCGTCGCCGGCTTCATCGTCTTCATGATCGTGTGGGCGCTCGTCAACTCGCTTGGCCACTCGTGGGATCCGTACCCGTTCATCCTCCTGAACCTGTTCCTCAGCATGCTGGCTGGGCTTCAAGGCGCCATCCTCCTCATCGCGGCGAAAAGACAGGACGGCATATCGGCCGCGCTGGCCCAGCACGACTTCGACACGAACGCGGCCGCCAAGATCGACATCGAGGCTCTCCTGGAGATCAACAACCGGCAACTGGCGATGCTCGACGAGCTGCAGAGAGTGCTCTCTTTCACGGTCGCGCCCGCCAAGGCCGAGTGACCCGTCGGCGGCTGCCACAGCCCGCCCCGGCTCGAGAGCAACGCCACGGAGATTCTGGCCCTCGTGGCGCGTGTCGAATCGTGCAGATACCGATCGTCACGACCCACACCAGCCAGGGGAACGTCGACAGGGCGGTGACAGCGACCCCGGCTTCTGAGAACGCAACTGTGTCCGCGGGCCGGATGAACACGGCTGCCGCGGCAACCAGGTTCGACCCGGCCACGACGTAGGCGAGGATCCCAGTCCATCGGGGCACGACCCGCGAGATGCGGCTGATGTAACCGGCGACCCCTAAGATCAAAGCCGTCAGGAGGCAGCCGGTCGCCCCAAACAGGAGGGTGTGAGCTTCGGTGAGGGCCTGCAGCACGACCGCGTTCGGATGTGATCCTGCGGCGTCGAGTGCCGCCCCACCTTCGAGCGAGTCCCCGACGAGAGTGACGGCGACGAAGGCGAGACCCGCCCCGTAGACGAGGTCGGCGAGCCACTGCAGGTCGCTCCGCGCACGGACGACGAGTTGACGGAAGCCGGTGAGGAAGACGATCAGAAACCCCATCAGGGCGGTGTCGACGGTGACAATAGCCAGCATCGCGTCGCTGTGCGCAGACATGAACGAGATCAGAGCCGCTGCACGCCAGAGGGCCGGCGAGTTCCCCACACGTGACTGAATGACGAACTCGGTGAGAGTCAGAGCGCCGACGGCCAGCGCCGCGGTTGCCGTCCACCCCCGCACGTTTGGAGACCTCGGTCGGTGACGCCGTCGGCTCGCGCCCTGGGGCTCGATTCTCTCGGACGGCCGACGCTGCCTGGTTGTCATAGCTGCTGAGTCTCGGCCTCGGACCGGGCACCATCTAGAGCACAAGGTCCCCTGTTCGTGGTCGCGTGAGGCTTAGCCCAGTCGGGAGGACCTTGTGCTCTGGGGCGCGGCACGAGCGGGTGCCAGGCTTCACTCCTCGAGGAGGAGCCAGCCATGAACCGACGACAATCGAATCCGACGATCCAGCCCGAGTCCACCGACCCGAAAGACGGAGACCTCACTCTTGTGGCTTTCGATGGGTCTCCCACCTCGGTCGCTGCCCTCGCGTGGGCGGCGACGCGCTGCCGGGGGTTTTCGCCCGAGACGTCGAGGCTCGAACTGCTGCTCGCGGTGCCCGCGAAGAGGGCTCATCGACGCTGGGAGGAAGAGCGCCGGGCTGAGCTGGCGACAGCCGCAGGCGACGCGCGCGCTTCGCTGCCCGACACGACGGTGCTTGCCGATGTCGTTGTGGGTGAAATCGTCGAGAGCTTCAGCACGAGAGCGGATTCGGCGGACCTGGTCGTGGTGGGATCGGGGGCCGAACCGCGTCTCGTGATCACGTCGCTGGCCGAACGGCTGTGGGCCCGGGGTGTCCGATCCACCGTCGTCGTCCCGTCCGCGGCGGCCCACGGAGACGTGCTTCTGATCGTCACGCCCAACGGAGTATCCGCGAGAAGTGCCGACTGGGCGAGCAGGCAGGCCATACTGCTCGGCGTCGGCCTGCGCCTCGTCGCTGTCCAGGACGAGTCGGTGCACCGGCGTGAGCACGAGACGTTTCTGCAATCGATCCTGACCGATCTCGCCGCCAGCCTCAGGTCCGAAAAAGCGGTAGTCCAGGTAAGTAACTGCATTCTTCGGGGCGAGCCGGTGGAGTCGTTCCGCCACCTCAGCGTCGGCTGCTCTCTCGTCGTCCTCGAGGACGATCCGCGACAACCGCATCGCGGGGAGCGATTGCGACGAGGGTTGCTTCTCGCCGTCCCCGCGCCGACCGCGCTTCTGGCACCGCCCCGGGACTTTCGACCCTTCACGAGCAGACCGGGAGAAGCGAGCATCGATAGAGACAACATGTCTCCTGACCCGGCGTGACCTCTCCGCCACGGCCCGGCATCGGCGGTAGCCCTAACTGCCGCCGATGCCCTCATTTACCGATGGAAGGAACCCCGCGTGGTGACCATGAGAGCCTGGCGATCCGCCCGTACCTCGCATACCGTGCAGCTGGTCGAGGAGGAACGTCCCGCACCCGCCCGCGGCGAGATCCTGATCGAGGTGATCGCGTGCGGGGTATGTCGAACGGATCTTCATGTCATCGACGGCGATCTCGACGAGCACCGGCCAGGCGTCATTCCTGGGCATCAGGTCGTCGGTCGCATTGCGGGACTCGGCGACGGTGTTCCCGGGTTGGAAGTCGGCGACGGTGCTCCCGGGTTAGAAGTCGGCGACCTCGTCGGCGTCGCCTGGCTTCGAAGCACTTGCGGGGTGTGCCAGTGGTGCAGGTCCGGGAGCGAGAACCTCTGCCCTGTCGCACGATTCACCGGCTGGGACTTCGACGGCGGGTTCGCCGAATACATGACCGCCCCCGCGGCCTACGTGTACCCGCTCCCAGCGGACGTCGATCCCGTCGAGACGGCGCCGCTTCTGTGCGCGGGCATCATCGGCTACCGGGCTCTTCAGCGCGCGAACCTCCCACCGGGTGGTCGGCTAGGGCTCTACGGCTACGGTTCCAGCGCGCACCTCGTGGCCCAAATGGCGTCCGCCGCGGGCGCTCAGATCTACGTCGTCACCCGCGGCGACGACAACCAGGCCCTCGCGCGCACTCAGAAATCCACCTTCGTCGGCGATGAGAGCGCAGTCCCGCCCGAGCCGCTCGATGCGGCGATCGTCTTCGCCCCGGCCGGCCCGATCGTGCCACAGGCTCTGTCAGCAACGGCCCCGGGCGGAACCGTCGTCCTCGCAGGCATCCACCTCAGCGACATCCCTGCCCTCGACTACGAGGCGAGCCTCTTCCACGAGCGGGACCTCCGCTCAGTCACGGCCAACACGCGTTCGGACGGGGATGCCTTTCTCCGCCTTGCACGCCAGCTCCCCCTCCGGCCGCACGTGACGACCTACTCCTTCAGTGACGTCTCCGTGGCACTCGACGACCTCAGGGCGGGTCGCGCCTCCGGGTCGCTCGTGATTGCGACGCCGCGCCCCTGATGCCCGCGCCACCTGGACATCCGCTGATCATCGCCCCAACACCGACCAGCACCTCACCACTCGCGCCACTGCGGATCCCGCTCTTCCGCGCGCTCTGGATCGCCGCGATCGTCGGCGACGTCGGCGGCTGGATGCAGACAGTCGGGGCGCAGTGGCTGCTCATCGGGCGAGCCGACTCAACTCTGCTCGTCGCGCTCGTCTCCGCGGCTGCGGCGGTCCCCTTCCTCATCCTGGGTCTTCCTGCGGGAGTGATCGCTGAGTTCCTCGACCGGCGTCGCGTGCTGATCGCAGTCCAGTTCTTCCAGGTCGGTGTCGGAACGGTCCTGTTCGTCCTCACCATGCTCGACTCCATGACGCCGGCGCTGCTTCTGAGCTTGACATTCATGATTGGAGCCGGCGACGTCCTCCAGATACCTGCCTATCAAGCCCTCGTACCCGATCTCGTCCCCCGACCGATGATCCCCGCATCGGCTTCCGCCAGCGCGATCGGCGTCAACATCGCCCGCGCCATCGGACCCGCCCTGGCGGGCATCGCGATCAGTCAGTTCGGCATCGGTTTCGTGTTCGCGCTGAACGTCCTCTCCAGCTCGGTATTCCTCGTCGTGTTGCTGCGCTGGCGCGGATACAAAAGTCCGACGCACCAGCCGGAGCCATTCTCTGACGCGACCCGTGCCGGGGTGCGCTACGTCATCAACTCGGCCGTCGTCCGCAACCTGTTCATCCGTCTGGCCGTGTTCATCGTGCCCGCGAACGCGCTGTGGGCGCTCCTGCCACTGATCGCGAGCGACCGCCTGTCCCTGGGATCCGATGGCTACGGACTTCTGCTCGCCGCCCTCGGCCTCGGGTCGATCTCTGGCGCGTTCCTCCTGCCCGTCATCCGAAAGGTGATCGGCCTCAGCGCGACCGTCGCCTTCGGGACAGCGGTGTTCGGTCTCGGGTCAATGAGTGTCGCCCTCTCCACCTCCTTCGTCGTGACGACAGTCGTGCTCGTCGTCACAGGAATCGCCTGGATCGCGGTGGTCGTCAGCCTCAGCGGCGCCGTCCAAGCGTTCCTGCCCGCCTGGGTTCGCGCGAGAGGCCTGTCGACCTACCAGATGATCTTCTTCGGAGGCACGGCCGCGGGAGCGGCTGTGGCCGGAGCCATTGCTCAGGCGACAGGAACGCCGGCTGTTGACTTGACAGCAGGCGGCATTCTCCTCCTGGTTGCGGCGAGCTATCTACTCTGGCCCCTCGCACGCTCCGAAAACGCCGACCGATCCGAGGCGCTCCTTCCCATCACTCAGCCGCTCGGGATTCTCGATGGGCAGATGACGGACATCGACGACGCGTCGACCCTCGTACTGGCCCGGTGGGAAGTCCCTTTCGAACGGCACGTCGAGTTCCGCGACCAGATGGAACTCGTCGAAGCCAGCCGCCGGCGCACCGGCGCCCGACACTGGGAGCTCTACATCGACCGCAACAGCGCCGACAGCTTCATCGAGGTGTTCGACGTCGGCTCATGGCGGGAACACCTGCAGCAGCACCGCATCCGGCTCACCGGCTACGACCGGGCGCTACTCAACGCAGCCGCGCTCTTGGCCACCGGGGCGCCTACCGTCACCCACCTGCTCGCCACCCAGGAGTAACACGCCATAAAGTCGCTCATCAGGACGAAAGGGGGTCATTGCACTCTGCCGGGAACTCAGCTCACCGGCTCGACTGGTCTCAAAGCACCTCAAGAAACGCTCTCTCCGCCGATCCCAACCCTCGAGACCAGAAGGTCCATCGACGACGACCCCGACGTTGCCATACACCGTCTCAAGCCGTCACATCCAAGTCATCGCCCTTGGAGGTGCGATTGGCGCGAGGCGCTTCCACGTCTCGGCCACCAGGATCGGCCTACCGGGCTGGGTGCCTTGTTCGCAGTCGCCATAAAGAGGGAGGAACTCCATGAAACAAGCGCAACTTACCCAAGTGACCCGCGCGGAGCAGCTCGACCACCGTTGGCCTGATCCTCCAAGGTGCCGGCTGGCCTGGAGACTCTGCGTGTTCGATCGATCCCTGAGGGATGAAGCGGAGAGCGCCGCTTCCGCCTGATCGAAGCGCCCTTGACGGCCGCGCAACGACGCCGCAAGATCGGACACCACCAGGATCGCGCGAACGGATCCGGGTCTCGTCCATCGAGCACAGCTCGGTCGAGGTTTGGCTCCCCGGGCCCAGCCCTGCTGCCTCGGGGGGTCGGGGCGTCCTAGGCTCGCCGCGGGTCCTCGCCCGACGTTCGCGAATATGACGGGTAGGCGTATCCGATGCCCCAAAACGGTAAGACGCCGTAGTACCCGTAGGTGTTCTCGTAGAATTCACTCGGCTTTTCCATGAGACCAGGATCGTAGGTCGGTGCCCCTGCCACGGTGTCGCTGGTCTGGTTGAGATGGACTCTCTCCGGGTCGACATGCGTGATGGTGTCCACGGGGATGAGGGATTTGTCCTTGCCGATTCCCAGGAACCCGCCGGTCGCTACTTCGAGGAATCGCACTCGTTGTTCCGCATCGTCGATGAACAGCGCATCGATCTTTCCCAGGTCTTTACCGTGTTTGTCCAGGACGTGTCGTCCTCGAATGTCCTGATCGGCTGTGTCGATGGTTTCGTCGGTGTCTTTGAGCCTGATGAGGTTGCCGCGATCGGTGGAGGTCACTATGTGGTCCTTTCGTTGGTGTCGGCCATCTTGCGACGGTCGACAGGGGTATTTATTGCGCAGGAAGAGCGACGCGGCGTGCTTGTGGGCCGGCATTTTGAGGGGTTAGGAGCTGTGCGAGGTCGGAGACGACGGTGGTCGCGCCTGCTGCCCGCAGGGCGGCTGCCTGGCCGACGCGGTCGACGCCGATTATTTGACCGAATCGTCCGGCGCGACCGGCAGCGACACCGGCGAGGGCGTCCTCGTAGATCACACATTCGGTGGGGTCGAGATCAAGGTGCCTCGCGGCGAACAGGAAGGTGTCGGGTGCGGGTTTGCCGGCCAGGTGCTCTTGGTGCGCGGTGATTCCGTCGACGCGGACCGAGAAGAAGTGCTCGAGTCCGGTCGCAGTAAGGACGGTGAGGCAGTTCGTGCTCGAGGACACCACCGCACAGGGCAAGCCTGTGGTCGCGAGGGCGCGAAGGTAGGCCTCGGATCCGGGATAAGAGCGGGAGCCGAGTTTCAGGCGCGGTAGAAGCAGTTGGTTCTTTTGCCGGCTCAACCCCTCGACGGTCTCGATGCCCGCGGAGTCGTCCGGGTCGCTGTCGGGCAGAACGATTCGTCGCGAGGCGAGAAAGGAGCGGATTCCGTCCTCTCGAGGTTTTCCGTCGACGTAGCGGTCGTAGTCGGTGATCGCGTCGAAGGGCACGAAGGGCACGCCGGTGCGTCGCGCATGGTTCAGGAGAAACGGGTCGAACGTGTCTTTCCAGGCGGCGGCGTGCAGCCGGGCGGTGTCGGTCAAGACACCGTCGAGATCGAAAAGGCATCCTCGGATCGTGGATGCGAGTCCCACGGACGCGTTTCTTCCCGGTGCCGCGCGAATCTTCTTGGAGGCCGGCATCGTCCCTGTCATGGCTGGACCGCGGCAACAGGCTTGACGGCTTTCACCGCGGCCGGGGGTGGGGTGCCTGTACTGGTTGATCGTTTCTGAGGTCGGTCGAAGATGCGGTAGGCGAGGAGTTTGATGCGGTCGTTGATCACTGCCCAGACCAGTGCGTACCCCCAGACGAAGGCGACCCATTCCCAGGCCAGCGGAGACATGAGGACCCCGAACAAGGCGAAGCAGGTGGCGATGGCCTGGGTGCCGAAGACCGCGATTACGAGGATCCGGGCGGGTTTCTGCGACCAGAATGGGCCGCGGGTGCGGGTGAGGAAGATGGTCAGGTGCCCGGCGACGGAGAGCATCAGGTACATCATCGTCTGCAGGGCAGGCCGGCCGAGGTGGAAGACTTCTTCGCCGAGGAAGAACAACCCGAAGGCGGCGATCGGGCCGACGATTCCCAGCACGGTGGAGATGCTGAGCACGAGGCGCATGTTCCATTTCTCGGGTGTGTTCCTGTAGCGGACGTTGTCGTAGGCGATGGCGAGGATCGCACCGTCGTTCATCAGGGCCAGGATGACGATCATGATCGCCGTCAACGGGTAGAAGTTGAAGATCAGGATCGCTGCCGTCATGAATAGGAGTACGCGCAGGGTTTCTGCGATGCGGTAGATGGCGTAGCTGTTCATCCGTTGGAAGATCCGGCGGCTTTCTTTGATGGCGTCGATGATGACCGACAGGCCTGGCGTCGTCAGGACGATCGCGGCGGCGGCCCTGGCTGCGTCGGTGGCGCCGGAGACGGCGATGCCGCAGTCTGCCTCTTTCAATGCGGGGGCGTCGTTGACGCCGTCGCCGGTCATCCCGACGATGTGTCCGCTTTTTTGCAGGACGTCGACGATGTGGAACTTGTGCTCGGGGAACACCTGCGCGAAACCATCCGCCGTTTCGATCGAGGTGACGACCGCGTCGGACTCGTCGTGCTTGGAATCACCCAGGGCCGATGCCTCGAGGATGTTCGTGCCGAGGCCGAGTTTCTTGGCGGTCTCGGTAGCGATCGCGAGCTGGTCGCCGGTGACCATTTTGATCGCGACGCCCATCTTGCGGGCTTCCGCGATCGTCTCTTTCGCGTCGTCGCGTGGCGGGTCGAACAGGGGGAGCACTCCTTGGAATTTCCATTTGCCGTCCGTGTCGGCGCGGGCGACGCCGAGGGAGCGGAAGCCGCGGGCGGCGAAGTCGGCGATTGTCTTGTCGACGGCGGGTTTCACGGTCGTCGCGTCGTCGCACATGCCCAGGATCACTTGAGGTGCGCCCTTCGTGACGGTGAACGCCCCCCGGCTTTAGGAGCAATCGCGGCTTCGGTGCGTTTGTGCACCGGGTCGAACGGGGTGAATTTGGTCACCGTGTAGTCCGCGATTTTCTGGTCGGCTTTCACGCCGCCGATGACGGCGAGGTCGATGGTGTCGTTGTCTTCGGCGCGGGACGCGAGGGCTGCGAAGAGGACCACATCGGCGGCGTCGATGCCGGGGGCGGCGAACGGGTCGCCGAGGGTGAGTTTGTTCTGGGTCAGGGTGCCGGTCTTGTCGGAGCAGAGAATGTCCACTCCGGCGAGTTCCTCGATCGCTGACAGCCGGGTGACGATCGCTTTCTTCTTCGCCAGCAGGCGTGCCCCGACCGCCATCGTCACCGAGAGAACGGTCGGCATCGCGACGGGGATCGCGGCCACGAGCAGGACCAGGGCGAACTGGACCGTGGTCAGGATCGGGTCGCCTCGGAACGTGGCGACGGCGACGATCGCGGCGACCAGGACGACGGCCAGGACGATGAGGTAGTTGCCGATTTTGAGGACGGCTTTTTGGAAGTGGCTGACGCTGTGGGCTTCTTGCACCAGGCGGGCGGTCGCCCCGAAGTAGGTGTCGGATCCGGTGGCGTAGACGAGCCCGTCGGTTTCGCCCTGGCGGATGATCGATCCGGAATAGGCGGCGTCACCCGTTTTCAGGCTCACTGGCAGGGATTCCCCGGTGAGTGCGGACTGGTCGACCTGCACCGGGTCCCCCTGGAGGAGGCGCACGTCGGCGGGGACGATGTCGCCGAGGCGGACACGGATGACGTCTCCGGGGACGAGTTCCCGTGCGGGGTGATCGCTCCAGTGTCCGTCTCGTTTCACGGTGGCCGTGACCGCCAGCTGCGCTTTGAGTGCAGCGACGGCGTTACCGGCTTGGCGTTCCTCCGTGAATCCGACGATCGCGTTCGCCAGAAGGAGGACCAGGATGATGATGAAGTCGGGCCAGTGCGCGAGCACGGCAGAGAGGATCACCGCTGCTTCGATCATCCACGGGATGGGACCCCAGAAGTAGCCCAGGAACTTCAGGAGCGCGTTGGTTTTCTTCTCGGTGATTTCGTTGGGGCCGTATGTCGTCAGGCGTGTGGTGGCGTCATCCTGGCTGATCCCGTTCGGGGACGAGGTGAGCTTCGTCTCCATCTGGTCCAGTGGAAGGTTCTTCAGGTCGTCGGTTCCGGTCTCGGGTGTTGTGGTTGCTGTCGCCGTCTGCTTGGGGTCGGCGTGCTGGTTTTCAGGGGCTGCTTTGTCGGTGGTCATGTTCTCGTCTTTTCTGTGTCGACAATTCGGGCATCCTGCCGTCAGGGCCAAGACGAGGGGCGATAGCACGGTGGCCGGCGCGTGGGACGTTCACTGCGGGGCGAGTGGGGTGGTGTCGTTCCAGAGGCTGATCACGGGCACTTCCGGGTGTCCGGGTTCATAGCCGAGGACACTGACTGACGCTGCGCCGAGGGGGAAGTGCTGCCCTTGTGCCAGCGGGAGCCCGATCCAGCGGGCCGCCAGGGCGGAGCCGAATTGTCCGTGGGAGAACAGGGCGACGTTTCCCCTCAGGAGGCGCAGCCGGTCAATGAGGCGGTCGGCACGATCCGCGACGTCGCTTGTCGTCTCCCCGTCGGGGCAACCGTCACGGAAGACGTTCCATCCCGGATCGTCCCGTCGAATGTCAGGGGTCGTTCGTCCTTCAAAGGCGCCGTAATCCCATTCGGATAGGTCCGGGTCGATAACGGGCGACGGATGCACCATCGAGAGGGTCCCGGTTTGGCGGGCCCGCAGCATCGGACTGCTGAACGCTGCCGTGAACGCGATGCCCTCCAGCAGCCGTCGGGTCGACGTCACCTGCTCCCGACCAGGTCCGGTCAGAGGGATGTCGGTGCGGCCGGTGTGCTGGCCGGTCAGGGACCAGTTCGTTTCGCCGTGGCGGACGAAATACACGCATACGGTGCCAGGGGTGTTCATGATTACGCGGCTACCTGTTCAAGGGTGGCGGTGTACTCGCCTCGTCGAGCCGCAGCGTTGCAGGTGGCGCGGTGAGCGAGCTCCCGCTGTGCGGCGGCGAAATGACCCTGCTGGCCCTTCCAGGTGTGGAGGGCGGGCTGTTGGATGGCGCGCCCGAACGAGAATGACACCGCCCACGGCAGTGGCGCTGTGCGGTGCGGGATGTTCATGGCGTTCAACCGTTCGGAGGCGTCCGCCGGGGGTTGACCGCCGGAGAGGAAGACGATGCCGGGGACCGCCGCGGGGACGTTTCTCAGGAGGCAGGTCAGTGTGGCCTGGGCGACCTCATCAACGGAGTCCTGTCCGTGCCGCTCGGCGTCTCGTCCGGGGAGGACCATGTTGGGTTTCAGGAGCATCCCCTCCAGCAGCACGTCCTGGTCGGTGAGCTGCTCGAACACGGCTTGGAGAACCCGGCCGGTGGCTGCGGCGCAGTCGGTCAGCGTGTGACGGCCGGCCATCAGCACTTCGGGTTCGACCACGGGCACGAGCCCTGCTTCTTGGCAGAGGGACGCATACCGAGCCAGCGCGCCGGCGTTGGCGGTGAGACAAGCGCCAGTGGGCAGGCCGTCGGCGACGGTGAAGACGGCCCGCCATTTCACGAACCGGGCACCCAGGCTCGCGTAGTCGCTGAGACGTTGACGGAGTCCATCGAGGCCCTCGGTGACCTTTTCGCCCGGGTGGCCGGCGAGCGGGGTAGTTCCTGTGTCGACTTTGATGCCCGCCAGGATCCCGGCGTCGGACAGGACATCCAGGAAAGCAGTGCCGGCAGTGGTCTGCTGCCGGATGGTCTCGTCGTAGAGGATGACGCCGCTGATGGAGTCAGACAGTCCGGGGGTCGTGATCAGTAACTCGCGCCAGGCGCGACGCGCTTCAACGGTCGGGGAATGCCGGCAGCGACGAAGCGTTTGTTGCACGTCGTGGTGCTCTCATCGATCGCCAGGAGACCCTTGTCGCCGACGATGAGCTGCTGGGCGGTATCGGCGAGGTTGGGCACGCTCATGGGGTGTTCGCCCATTTCCAGGTGAGGATCTCGGGCATGTCCTGGCCGTGCTTGTCGATGTAGACGTTGTGCTCGATGAGTTTGTCGGCGGCCATCTGCTTCAGGTAGCTGCCCCTCGCGCCGAGGTTCGGGAGGTGGTCGATCACGTCCTGGACGAGGTGGAACCGGTCGAGTCGGTTCTGCACGCGCATGTCGAACGGGGTCGTGATCGTGCCTTCCTCCTCGTAGCCGTGGACGTGGATGTTGCGGTTGGTGCGGCTGTAGGTGAGGCGGTGCACGAGCCACGGGTAGCCGTGGAAGGCGAACACGATCGGCTTGTCCATGGTGAAGAGGGAGTCGTAGTCGGTGTCACTGAGCCCGTGCGGGTGCTCGGTGGCGGGTTGCAGTTTCATGAGGTCGACGACGTTGATCACACGCACTTTCACCTCGGGGAGGTACTCGCGGAGGATGGACACCGCGGCGAGGACTTCGAGGGTGGGGGTGTCGCCGCTACACGCCATCACGACGTCGGGTTCGGTGCCCTGGTCGCTGCTGGCCCACTCCCAGATGCCGATGCCCTCGGTGCAGTGCACGACGGCCTGGTCGATGCTGAGCCATTGCGGCATCGGGTGTTTTCCGGCGACGATCACGTTGACGTAGTTGCGGCTGCGCAGGCAGTGGTCGGCGACGGACAGCAGACAGTTGGCGTCCGGCGGCAGGTAGACGCGGACGATGTCGGCTTTCTTGTTGACCACATGGTCGAGGAACCCGGGGTCCTGGTGGGTGAACCCGTTGTGATCCTGCTGCCACACGTGCGATGACAGGACGTAGTTCAGGGAGGAGATCTTCCGCCGCCACGGCAGTTGCGAGGTGACTTTCAACCATTTGGCGTGCTGGTTGAACATCGAGTCGATGATGTGGATGAACGCTTCGTAGCAGTTGAACAGGCCGTGACGACCGGTCAGGAGATACCCCTCCAGCCAGCCCTCGGACTGGTGCTCGCTGAGCATCGAGTCGAGAACCCGCCCCGATGAGGCAAGGAACTCGTCCCCGGGCACCGTCCGGGCGTCCCATTGCCGGTCGGTGACCTGGAACACGGCGCCGAGCATATTGGAAAGGGTCTCGTCGGGTCCGAAGATCCGGAAGTTCCGGTTGGTCTCGTTTTCGGTAATGACGTCGCGCAGGAATTCGCCGAGGACGCTCATGTCGGAGGCGTCGAGGACACCGGGTGAGGTGACCTCGACGGCGTGGTGCTGGAAGTCCGGCATCTTCAGGTCTTCGAGGAGGCCGCCGCCGTTCGTGTGCGGGTTCGCCCCCATCCTCCTGCTGCCGATCGGGGCGAGGGCCGCCAGCTCGGGTCGCAGCCGGCCGTTGTCGTCGAACAGTTCTTCCGGCCGGTAGCTTTTCATCCAGCTCTCTAGCTGTGCGACGTGTTCCGGGTGCTCGGGGTCGACGAGCAGGGGGACCTGGTGGGCGCGGAAGGTCCCTTCGATGGGGAGCCCGTCGACGATTTTGGGGCCGGTCCATCCTTTCGGGGAGCGCAGCACGATCATCGGCCATCGGGGCCGGCCGGAGGTGCCGCCCGTTCGCGCCTCCGTTTGAACTTCGCGGATCCGCTCGATGGCACGGTCGGTGGCCTCGGCCATCAGTTCGTGCATCGTGTCGGGGTCGTCGCCTTCGACGAAGATCGGGTCCCACCCGCAACCGCGGAGGAACTGCTCGAGCTCGTCGGGTTCGATCCGGGCGAGGATCGTGGGGTTGCTGATCTTGTACCCGTTCAGGTGCAGGATCGGCAGCACGGCCCCGTCCGTTTTCGGGTCGAGGAACTTGTTCGACTGCCAAGCGGTGGCGAGCGGTCCGGTCTCGGCTTCGCCGTCGCCGATGATGCAGGCGACGACCAGGTCCGGGTTGTCGAACGCCGCACCGAACGCGTGGGACAGGGAGTAGCCGAGTTCCCCGCCTTCGTGGATGGAGCCGGGGGTGGTCGGGGCGACGTGGCTGGAGATCCCGCCGGGGAAGGAGAACTGGGTGAAGAGGCGCTTCATCCCGGCTTCGTCCTGGCTGATGTCCGGATAGATCTCGCTGTAAGAGCCCTCGAGATAGGTGTTGCCGACAAGGGCGGGTCCGCCGTGTCCGGGGCCGGCGATGTAGAACATGTCCAGGTCGTACTTCTTGATCACCCGGTTCAGGTGTACGTAGATGAAGTTCTGACCAGGAGTCGTCCCCCAATGGCCCACGACCAGCGGCTTCACCTGCGCGAGGGTGAGCGGCTCCCGCAGCAGCGGGTTGTCGTAGAGGTAGATCTGCCCGACGGAGAGGTAGTTCGCGGCCCGCCAATACGCATCCATCAGATGTAGCTCTTCTGCCGAGAGGGCAGCATCCGCCGGTCGGGTCATCGTCGTCTGAGTCATGACGGCCACGGTGCCACCGGCGAGGGGCACTCCCTAGTGCCAAAGGTCCCGCCCAGGTCATGGGTTGGACTGCTCGCCGTCCACGTCGTGCTCGGGCGCACGGCCGGCCGGCTGAACGGGTCGGTCGCCGGCGGGGTCAGCGTGCGGGATCTGGTGAGTCTGCGGACTTCCGCTCGTCAATAGGAAGGCGGTATCGAAGTGCTGAAGAGGCAGCGGCGCTCCGGACGTTAAGGCGTAGGTCGCCTCGGTGTGGTCGATCTCAACCCAGAGGGTGCCTGCGGCCAGTCGCATCCCGAAACTGATCCGGGACAGTGCGGAGGGGAGCCGCGGCCGGAACCTCAGGCCCGTCTCGTCGTGGCGCATGCCACCGTAACCGGCGACGAGAGCGCTCCAGATTCCGGCGAGGGAGGCAATGTGCAGACCGTCGCGGGTGTTGTGCTCTGTGTCGTTCAGGTCCAGGAACGCCGACTCGGTGACGTAGTCGTGGGCGAGATCCAGGTGGCCGACTTCCGCCGCGATGACGGCCTGCGCACTGGAAGAAAGAGACGAGTCCCGAACCGTCAGGGCGTCATAGTAGGCGAAATTCCGGGCTTTCTGCTCGGCGGTGAACGCATCCGAACGGACGTGCATGGCCAGGACGAGGTCGGCTTGTTTGACGACCTGTTTCCGGTACAGGTCGAAGTAGGGGAAGTGCAGCAGCAGCGGGTACTCATCGGCGGCCGTGTTCTCGAAGTCCCAGGTCTCATGGTGAGTGAACCCTTCCGATTGGGGGTGTACGCCGAGTGCGCGGTCGTAGGGGATGAACATGGTTTCGGCAGCACGAAGCCAGGCCGCGGTCTCCTTGTCAGTGACGTGGAGGTCGTACGCTCGAGCGGGATAGCGTCGGATGGTGGCGGCGGCTGAAGCGAGGTTCCGCTGCGCCATGAGGTTGGTGTACACGTTGTTGTCAGCGACGGCACTGTATTCGTCGGGGCCTGTCACCCCGTCGATCCGGAACCCTCCGGTGCCGTCGAAATATCCCAGGGATGCCCAGAGTCGTGCCGTCTGCACGAGCACGTCGACGCCGACGGACTCTTCGAATGGCGCGTCGCCGGCAGCCCGGACGTAGCGTAGGACCGCGTTGGCGATGTCGGCGTTGATGTGGAACGCGGCAACTCCTGCCGGCCAATAGCCCGAGCACTCTTCCCCGTGGATCGTGCGCCACGGGAACGTCGCCCCCAAAAGACCGAGTTGCGTGGCTCGGGTGACGGCGGCGGGAATCGTGCTGTGTCTCCACCGCAGGGCGTTCGCGGCCGCACCCGGCACCAGGTAGGTCAGCGCTTCTAGGACGCAGCTTTCCATGTCCCAGAACACGTGCCCGTCGTAACCCGGACCCGTCATCCCTTTCGCGGGGATGGCGACGTCCTCGGCACGGGCGGCCGCCTGGAGCGTATGGAACAGGGCGAACCGTACCGCCTGCTGAATACGCACATCCCCGTCGACCTGCACGTCACCGTGGTCCCAGAAATCATCGAGGTAGACCTGCTGCTCGACCAGAAGGTCGTCCCATCCGGTGGACATAGCCCCGGTCAGTGCGGCGTCCGCCTGATCACGCACCGCCGGCAGGGAGCGTGAATCCGACCAGGCGTACGCCACCATTTTGACCAGGCGAAGCCGTTCCCCGGGCGCGAGATTCGCCGACACGCTGACCCGGGCCAGATCCGGTGCGATCTCAGCGCGGGATGTTGTACCCGGGGGCCCTGTGACGACATGGTCCATCGCTGCGGCGACGATCAGCCGGCTGAGCCGGGTGACGTGGGCCAGCGCAACTCTTAAACCGTCGGCGCGATGCTCGACGCCCTTCAGGGCGTCAGCCAGTTCGACGGCGGCTCGCGGGTCCGCGGACGACACCGGGAGCGGTTCGTTGGTGATCATCTCTGACTGCAGCACCACACGGGCCGGTGCACCAATGACTTCGACCTCGTAGTCCACCGCGGCGATGGACCGCTGTGTGAACGATACGAGACGGGTCGAGGTGAGTTTGATGGTGGACCCTGCTGGGGATACCCATTCCACCGTGCGGTGAAGAAGGCCCGTCCGGAAATCGAGGAATAGTTCGTGACATTTCAGCACCCCGGTGCGGATATCGAACGGTTCGTCGTCGACCAGAAGACGAATGACTTTGCCGTTCGTGATGTTGATGACGCTTTGGCCTGACTCGGGATAACCGAAGCCAGCTTCCGCGTAGGGAAGCGGCCTCAGCTCGAAGACCCCATTCAGATAGGAACCTGGGAGTCCATGGGGTTCCCCCTCGTCCAGATTGCCGCGCCACCCGACATGCCCGTTCGAGAGGGCGAACACTGACTCCACCTGAGCCAGGACATCAAGGTCAAGACCCGTCGCCCGCAGACACCAAGGTTCAGCCGTGAAGTCAGGATGCTTGATCATCGTGGACCTACCGACTCAGCCTGCGCGGTCAGCACGCGGACGCGCCGATCGCTGCAGGCGTGGCCGTAGGGTCACAGGGGGCTCGTCGGGGCAACGGATGCGGATGCAGCTGCGGCCGCGAGATGCTTCGCCAGCGCATCGTTATCTTCCTCCATGCCAGCAGCTGCAGCAGCGGCAGCTGCCATCACGGTTTTGGATTGCTCTGCCTCCCGTGACAGGAACGAACCCAGTTCGCTGATCGTGCTCATCAACGGGGCCGGGAACACCACGGTGGTGTTCTTGTCGACGCCGAGCTCGATCAGCGTCTGCAGGTTCCGAAGTTGGAGGGCGAGCGGGTGCGCCATCATCGTGTCCGACGCATCACCCAACGCGGCTGCCGCAAGAGACTCCCCCTCAGCGGCGATGATCTTCGCCCGCTTCTCCCGCTCCGCTTCCGCCTGCTTGGCCATGGCCCTTTTCATCGAGTCGGGCAGCTGAATGTCCTTCAGCTCCACCAGAGTCACCTCGACGCCCCACTCCACGGTGGTGACATCGAGGATCTTTCGGATGCCCGAATTGATGACATCGGTCTCGGCGAGGATCTCGTCGAGACTGTGCTGGCCGACGACCTTGCGAAGCGTCGTCTGGGCGATCTGGTCAATCGCGGCGACCACATTCTCGATCGCCACGACAGCTTTCACGGCATCGACCACCCGGTAATAGGCGACCGCAGAGATATCGACCGTCACGTTGTCCTTGGTGATGATGCCCTGCGACTGGATAGGCATCGTCACGATGCGAAGGCTCACCTTCGTCATCCGATCCGCGATCGGCACAATGACAGCCAGACCCGGCTCCTTCACACCGCGGACCCGTCCGAACCGGAACACGACGCCTTTCTCGTATTGGGTGACGACGTGGACGGCTAACGCCAGGGTGATCAGGGCGAGGATCACCACGACGACGATGGCGACGGTGAGATATGTCATGGCGGCAGTCAAGCCGGGGGTCTGGCGGCGGACCAGGGTCGAAGGTCCCGCCCATGCCACGGCGAGTAGGCAACGCCGCAGGAAGATGGGCCCGACGTTAGGCGGATCAGACGAGGGCTGCTGTAATCAGAACATGACGGCCCCCAGAAAGCCGGTGCGCCGCCGCGCCATAGTGGTCGCCTCGGTGACGCCATTGGCGTCGATCCTCGGCTCCGGCCTACTCATCATCGTCCCCGTGTTGGAGAGCACCCTCGGGGCCTTGTCGGTGGTCGGGGTGGTAGCGATCTGCGCGGTCGCGTGGCTAATCGGCACGGTCATCCGCCACAACGTCATCGTCGTCGAAAAGAGGGAAGCAGCCGGGACCCTTGACACCCTCACGGCACGGTTGGGTACCGGGGCTGATGGTGTCATCGTCATCGCCTACGTCATCTCGGTGGCCCTGTATCTGAGGATCATGGCGCAATACCTCGTCGGGTTCGTCGACTCTGCCGGGTCCGCGCTGTGGGAACCCGTCATCGCCTGCGTCGCGGTCGCTCTCATCGTCGCGATCGGCGCGATCCGCGGCTTCGCCGGCCTCAACAGGCTCGACCGGGTCTCCCTGATCGCGGTCCTGATCCTGACGACGGTGCTCGGCGGGGTCCTGCTCCTACACGACCTGACAACGGCGTCGTCTGGGTCCCTGCGACTTCCACCGGTCCCGTCGCTTCCTCCGCTGAGTGTGCTGCTGATCCTCGGCGGGATCGTGATCACCGTTCAGGGATTCGAAACCGTCCGCTACCTCGGGAACGAGTACGACGCACCCACACGGGTGTGGGCGTCGCGCCTCGCCCAGATCGTCTCGGCATCGATCTACATCGGCTTCGTCGCCGTCGCCACCCCCGTGATGGGCATCGGCACGCACGCGGGCGCCGACACCACACTGCTGAACATCACCGGTCGCATCGCCCCCTGGCTGGCGCTACCGCTGGTTCTCTCCGCCGTCCTCAGCCAATTCAGTGCCGCTATCGCCGACACGGCCGCCGCCGACGGGAACCTGCGCGGCCTGAACAAATGGTTCACAGGCCCCCGGCCCTACCTCATCAGCGGCGCCGCAGCGATCGCACTCGCAGCGACCGTTCCCACCCTGACCATCGTCGCGATCGCCTCCCGGGCGTTCGCCGCCTACTACGCCCTCCAAGCAGTGATCGCCATGCGCACCACCACCGGCGTCCTCCGGAAAACAGGATTCGCCTTCCTCGCGCTCGTGATGCTCGGCGTGACAATATTCGCCCAGCCCGCCAGCTAGTCCCCAAGTTCGGGTGCTGTGCGCCCTTGTCGTCACGGGACCTTGGACCCTTACCGCTTCCACGAAGGCGGGCAAGAGTGCACACATGCCCACCTCACTGCTCCCGCCACGAACGACCACAACATTCGCAAAGTCCGGCCTCGAGACCCCGATAGCCATCATTCACGCCATGGTGCCGAACTCCCTCAACCCCGGCGCGGGATGCGCATCATGAGGATCGTCGTCGCCCTCGGCGGGAACGCACTCCTGCCCAGGGGTGCGCACCCCGACGCGGCCACCCAAGTGACACGCCTTGCAGAAGCCGGCCCCGCCCTTGCCCGACTAGCCACCGAACACCAGGTCGTGATCGTTCACGGAAACGGACCCCAAGTCGGGCTCCTCGCCCTCGAGAGCCAAAACGACCCCGCCCTGTCACGGCCATACCCCCTGAGTGACCTTGTCGCGGAAACCCAAGGACTCATCGGATCCTGGATCCAGAGCGCCTTGGAGCAGGGCGGACTCACCAAAGACGTCGTCGTCCTCGTCAGCAGGACCCTCGTCGACGCCAACGATCCGGCGTTCACCAAGCCGACCAAGTTTGTCGGCTTGCCCTACGACGAAAAGACCGCACACCACCTCGCCACAACCCTCGACTGGGCCGTCGCCCAAGACGGTTCCGCCTGGCGGCGAGTCGTCCCCTCCCCCGCGCCCGTCGCCATCCCGGCCACGGCCCTCGCCGGCCATCTGCTGGACCAGGGCAACACGATCATCCTCGCCGGTGGCGGCGGCATCCCCTTCACCCTGCATGACGGACGACCAGACTTCGCCGAGTGCATCGTCGACAAAGATGCCGTCGCGTCGATAATCGCTTGGAAGCTGGAAGCCGACCTGCTCCTCGTCCTCACCGACGTCGACGGAATCATGACCGGATTCGAGACTCCGGCAGAAGAAGTGCTCCGCTCCAGCACTCCAACCGAGCTAGCTGCACTGTCCTTACCGGCCGGTTCGATGAGGCCAAAAGCCGACGCCGTGGCATCCTTCGTCACCGCCTCCGGAAAACGAGCAGCGATCGGATCCCTCGACGACATCGAAAAGATCGTCGCCGGACAATCTGGCACCCAGATCTCGGCCGACTCCCTGCTGACATCGATGGCGACCGGAGGCCGTCACACGGTATCTGCAGCGAACTCATGATGGCGAAGCTCCCGCCGCCGAGGAAACTGCAGCCAACCCACGACCTGATGGCGGCGATCACCGCATACCAAGCGCCGAGAACGATCAATACGTCATGAGCCTTTCAGTGCCCGGACATGGAAGCGGCAGCTCAACGCGTCCATAACGCACTACTAGCTGCCCTCAATCCTCAGGATTCATGACTCAGAACACCCGTACCTTCTCATGATGGACGGCCTCAGCCGGTCGCGGGTCTCGCCGACCGCAAAGCAGGACTTCATCAGGACATGCAAGATAGCCAGCTACGCGCTCTCGCCAACACATGCCAAGACGGCCAGGACTCCGTCGAGATCGCCGAACCGACCGCACGGTGCCGAGAAACTCCACACTCAGCCGGACGTGACCGGCACACACGCCAAGAGAACGCGGCCGATGTGGTAGGCAAGTCCTCACCGGATGGTGGGCGGCTCTTCCGTTATGTGATTTTCTCGACGTCGCTCAACAATGTGTTGAGTTCTCTTTTCCAGGCATGGCGAACAAAAAGGTGATGCGTCAACAGCAGCAGGATCGGCAAAAGGACGAGGAAACCGATGGGCACAAACGGGGCCACAAAAAAGCTGATGCCGAGCGCGACGAGGACCATGACCACCGTGTAGCGATCCGCTTTCGCCTTCGTGCCAGCCGCCCGTTCGTGCGAAGTGCTGTAATCCATCTGATCCTCCACCCAGTGACGCCCGACAAATTGCGGAACAGTCTGAAACATGGGGTCGCCCATGGGCCAACGTCCGGTCCCTCATGTCAGGGTAGATCGGCGTCATCGGCAGGTCAGGGCCGAAGGTCCCGTGCAGGATCCGGTGGTGACACTTTGGTAGGCGGGACTTAAGGCCCTCCCGGAATGGACGCGGGCGGGCGAGAGTGCATTTCATGTCCTCAGCCAAGCCGACCTTGACCGCCGATCGCCGGAACTCGAAATCGCTCCTCGGTCTGCCGGCCGCGTCCGCGCTCGTGGTCGGTTCCGTCATCGGTACCGGTGTCTTCGCCCTGCCGTCCGCCCTGGCATCTTTTGGGCCCATCAGCCTGATCGCGTTCGCCTTAGTGACAGTGGGAGCTCTCGCTCTCGCTCTCGTCTTCGGACGCCTCACCACGCGAGTACCCGGATCCGGTGGCCCCTACCTTTACGCCCGTGCCGCGTTCGGCGACTTCGCCGGCTTCCTGAATGCCTGGAGTTACTGGGTGACCGCGTGGGCGGGTAACGCCGCGATCGTGGTGGCCCTCACCGGTTACGTTGAGGTGTTCGTCAACCGAGACCACAGCATCCTCGGCTCCATCGTGATTGCGGTGATCGCGCTCTGGATCCCCGTGTTGATCAACCTGTCAGGCGTGCGCAGTATGGGAGCAGCCCAGCTGGTGCTCACTGTTTTGAAAATCGTGCCGCTCGCCCTCGTAGCGCTTATCGGTCTTTTCTTTCTGAACCCGGCGAACTTCGGCCCGTTCAATGCCTCGGGCACCAGCGTCATCGGTGCCTTGGCCGGAGCCGGGGCGATTGCCTTGTTCGCCTACCTGGGCATCGAGACGGCGTCGGTAGCTGCCGGTCACGTCAAAAACCCGGGCAAGAACGTTCCTCGAGCAACGGTGTGGGGGACGATCATTTGCGCCGTCGTCTACCTACTCGGCACCTTGGCGGTGTTTGGCACGGTCAGCAATAAGCACCTCCGCATTTCGACCGCCCCGTTCAGCGATGCAGCCAACTCGATTTTCGGCGGGGCATGGTCTGGCGACATCGTCGCCCTCGCCGCGATCGTGTCCGGCATTGGCTGCCTGGTCGCCTGGACCTTCATCGTCGGCGAGATGCCGAACGCCGCCGCGAAAGACGGCATGTTCCCGGCCGTGTTCGCGCGCGAGCGGCACGGGGTGCCTGTGCTCGGGATCCTGGTCTCTACCGTCTTGGCGACCCTCCTCACCGTCGTGGCATATACGAGCTTTCAGCAGGTCTTCACCACCGTGGTTCTGCTCACCGTCTTCACCTCCGTCGTCCCCTACCTCTTCTCTGCCGCAGCCCAGTGCTACTGGCTGATCTCCGGCCGACGGGCGATGGCCTGGCGTGCTTTCGCCAAAGACATGACGGTGGCCGTGGTAGCTCTCGCTTTTACGTTCTGGGCCCTTGCCGGCAGCGGCCAGCAGGCCTGCTACTACGGCGTGTTCTGCTTCCTCCTCGGAGTGCCGCTCTACGTCTGGCTGCGCACCAGTAAAGCCAAGAAAACCTCCCCGACCACTTCCGATCCCACCGACTCGGTCACACCGGCCGACGTCCCACCCCTTAACAAGGAGCTCGTCCCATGACCACCTCGACCACAGAAACCCGTGTCCACGAGGCACCGCCGACCACGCAAGCAACACCAGCACTCGGTGTCCACTCCGAGATCGGGGTTCTCCACACTGCGATCGTGCACCGCCCCGGACTCGAACTTGAACGCCTCACCCCGAGAACCGGGAAGCCATGCTCTTTGACGACGTCCTCTGGCCCTCCCGGGCCCGCAGCGAACACGACGGCTTCGTCGACGCCCTGGAAGGCCACGGCGTCCTCGTCCACCACTTCGACGACCTCCTCGCCGAAACCCTCGCCATTCCCGCAGCACGGGACATGATCCTCGACGACGTCTGCGCCGGCGAACTCCTCGGGGCACTCTCGCAGACGAACTCCGCATCGCGCTGGATTCGTTCGACGCCGCGCACCTGGCACGATTCCTGATCGGCGGTCTGCTCACCACCGATGTCTCCCTCATCGGCGGTCGCAGCCTCGCACTGGCAACAGCTGGGACAGACGGATTCCTCCTTCCGCCACTTCCCAACACTCTTTTTCCCCGTGACAGCTCGGCCTGGATCTACGGGGGTGTCTCGGTGAACTCGATGGCGAAACCGGCCCGGAAACGTGAAATCGTTCACGTCCGCGCCGTCTACGAACACCACCCCCTCTTCGCCGGCCAGCCATTCGAACGCTACGACAACGCCGACGGGCTCCACCCGCGAGCGAACATCGAGGGCGGCGACATTCACGTCCTCGGCGACGGCCTCGTCCTGATCGGCATGGGCGAACGCACCAGCGCCGCCGCCGTCGAGAACCTTGCGGCACGACTTTTCGCCACCGCACAAGCTGACCGTGTCGTCGCCGTCCGGCTACCGCGATCACACGCGATGATGCACCTCGACACCGTGATGACCATGATCGACGTCAACACGTTTGTGCTGACCCCTTCCCTGAATCCGTCCCAGCTGGACGCCTGGGTCCTGACGCCCAGCGACGGGGCGAACGCCACGAGTAACTCCTCACCGGTCGTCGTCGGCCCCCCACAACTACTCTTCGATGTTCTCGCCCTGACCACGGGAGTCGAAGCGATCCGTGTGCTCGTCCCCGACGAGGACGCGCGAGCGGCAGCCCGCGAGCAGTGGGACGACGCCACCAACTTCCTCACCGTCGCCCCCGGCGTCGTCATCGGCTACGACCGCAATGTCGTGACGAACACCTACCTCCGCAACCGAGGTATCGAAGTCATCACCGTGTCCGGCAGCGAACTTGGCCGCGGCCGAGGCGGCTCCCGCTGCATGACCTGCCCGATCCAGCGCGACACGGCCACCTCATGATCCCCTCGACGACACCCGGGATACATCCCCGGCACTGCTCGGCCTCCTCAAAGACGGCGACCACACCGCCGAGCAGGTCCTCACCACCCTCGACCTCGCCGATCGCCTCAAAACGGAGCGGCGTGCAGGATCCGAGAAGCCGCAACTAATCGGCAAAAATGTTGCCCTCGTGTTCGAGAAACCGTCGACCAGAACCCGCAGCGCCTTCGAAGTGGCCCTCCGGGACCAGGGCGGAGCGGCGGTCTACTTCGACTCGACGAGCAGCCACATGGGTCAGGGCGAATCGATCGAGGACACCGCAAAAGTCTTCGGAAGACTCTTCGACGGGGTCGGCTTCCGCGGATACGCCCACCATGATGTGGAACTCCTCGCCGAACACTCGGGCATTCCCGTCTGGAACGGCCTCACGGACACCTGGCACCCCACGCAGGCTCTCGCCGATCTCATGACCATGCGCGAAGCCCTCGGACGCCCGCTCCAGGAGATCTCCGTCTGCTTTGTCGGCGACGCCAGCGACAACGTCGCCCGCAGTCTCCTCGTGACCGGGGCACTGGTCGGCATGGATGTCCGCATCGCAGCCCCAGCCGGCTACCAGCCAGAAGAAGCAACAATTTCAGCCGCTCGACATGCGGCGAGGGGCCTCGGAGGGCGTGTGACGGTCACAGACGACCTCGAAAGCGCCGTCCGCGGGGTGGACTTCCTCTACACCGATGTCTGGATAAGCATGGGCGAGAAGGAATCTCTTTGGGACCAAAGAATCGCAGACCTGCGCAATTTCCGCATCGACGCGGCCGTCGTCACCGCAACCGGCAATCCCGACGTTGGGTTTCTGCACTGCCTACCCAGCTTCCACGATGACGCCACAAGCGTGGGTCGGACGGTCAAGCAGAAGTACGGTTTCGACGGTATCGAGGTCTCGGACGACGTATTCCGCTCACCGGCGTCGATCGTTTTCGACCAGGCCGAAAACCGGATGCACAGCATCAAAGCGATGATGCTCAAGTCGTACTTTCCCTCGATCGGGGCAACACTGTAACGCCCATTATGGATGTGCGGGGTCAAGTCCCGGCGTGTGTAGCCATGTTTCCTTCGATGGGTTGGGTTAGGCGCTGAGTTCGAGGGCCGGCAGTTCGGTCACCTCCTGGCCGGTGCTGGTGACGAGGGTGAGGCGGGACTTGGCGAGGATGTCGAGGCCGAGGTAGCGGCGCCCTTCGGCCCACTCGTCGGTCTGTTCCGCGAGGACCGCGCCGACGAGGCGGGTGATCGCGTCCCGGTTGGGGAAGATCCCCACGGAGTCGGTCCGGCGGCGGATCTCACGATTCAAGCGCTCGTTCGGGTTGCCCGACCACACCTGCTGCCAGAGCCCGTCGGGGAAGGTCGTGAACGCGAGGATGTCAGCTCTCGCGGCGTCGAGGTGCTCGAACGCTTCGGGAATCTTCTCGTCGACGTAGTTCAACAGTCGATCGAATTGGGCGTGAACGGCGTCGGCGTCGGGTTGGTCGTAGACACTCTGCAGCATCGCTTTCACGGCCGGCCAGATGCTCTTCGGCGTCACGGACATCAGGTTCATTGCGTAGTGGGTGCGGCAGCGTTGCCAGGCGGCGCCGGGCAGGTTCGCGGCGATCGCCTCGACGAGACCCCGGTGGGCGTCTGAGGTGACCAGGCGAACCCCGCTCAAACCGCGTGCTGTGAGGTCGGCGAAGAAGCTGTTCCACGCCGCCCCGGTCTCGGAAGTGGCGACCTTCAGGCCAAGCACTTCCCGGCGCCCGTCGGCATTGACTCCGGTCGCGACGAGGACGACGGCGCCCGTGACGCGGCCGCCTTCACGAACTTTCATCGTGAGGGCGTCGGCGGCGACGAAGGTGAACGGGCCAGCGTCGCCGAGGGGGCGGTGGCGGAACTGATCGACGTGCGTGTCGAGGTCCGCGGCCATCCGGGAGACCTGCGATTTCGAGAGGGAGTGGATGCCGAGCTGCTTCACCAACTTGTCCATCCGACGAGTGCTGACGCCGGCGAGGTAGCAGTCCGCGACGACCGTGATCAGCGCGGTCTCTGCCCGTTTTCGGCGTTCGAGGAGCCACTCCGGGAAGTAGGTTCCCGTCCGTAGTTTCGGGACGGCGACGTCGATCGTCCCGACCCGGGTATCGAGGTCGCGGTGGCGGTAACCGTTGCGCTGGGTCACACGGTCGGGGCTGGGTTTGCCCCATTCAGCGCCGGCGACAGCGTCCGCGTCGGCGGAGAGGAGGGCGTTGATCATGGTCTGCAGCAGGCTTCGCATCAGATCGGGCGACGCGTCGCCGAGGGCTTCGCCGAGGAGGCCTGCAGGGTCGAGAATATGGGGTGCGGTCAGTCATCGTGATGACTCCATTTCGAGGATTCGATAGAAGGTTGACTCGAAGGTTCACATGGTGACCGCGCTTACGTCATAGCGACGCGGCGACCACCGGGCTACACCACGCTACGGGGCATGACCAGGATGCCAGCCGCGGAAAGCTCCCTTGCACGGCAAGGCCCGAGACACTTCACGCACTCCCCCGCCCTCAACCCCCGCCACAACCGCGAAGTCGTCCGGCGTCCACAGATAAGCCGCACCACCGATTACCCTCCGCTCCTCCAGCCGCTCCGCACGATGATCACCGGCGCGACCGTCCGGACCCCGTTCCGCAGAAAACGGACCAGGCACAATGTATTTCCGAGAAGGCAACACATCGGCTGGTACCGGCACATCACCCTCTCCATGCTCGCGCACGCCTTCCTGATCGTGACCCGGTCAAAAAAGGGGCCGCGACATCGGTCAGTCCGACCTCATCTGCCTGAGCCTGCCCGAGATCAGACACCTCCTCGTCAGCCTGATCTTCACCAACCCGCCGAACCCCGAACACGTCCTGAACCGGTCACGCTGGCGACGACGGCATCAACAAACCGCGAAACGCCACCACTACCGGGCCCGCGGACACAACCCTTAAACGTGACTGCAGCACTAGCTAGGTGTGACTCCTTCGCCGAATCGCGACTCGTGGGACGGTAAGGCTCAGGGGATCAGCACGATCTTGCCGTGCGTGTGTCCCTGCTCGAGTTCGGTGAACGCCGCCCTGACCTCGTCGAGCGGGTAGGTCGCAGCGATGTCGATCTCGACCGCGCCATCGGCGACGAGTCCCGCCAACTCGGTCAGCACCTCGCGCGTCGAGGCGTCAGAACTGCCCTCGGCCTTCGCACCGATTTCTCCGGCCCTCTGGAACGAGATGATCGTCTCGATCCGCTCGGGGACTACCCCGAGGGCCACCGCGAGGTCGAGGTACTCAGGCCCGTGCAGATCGATGAAGGCGTCGATACCGTCGTGCATAGCCTCACGCAGGCGCTGCTCGAGGCCGTCGCCGTACGCCACGGGCACGGCCCCGTGCTCGGTCAGCCAGTCACCGTTCGACGCAGAGGCAATGCCGAGCACCTTCGCCCTCCGGGCCGTGAGGAGCTGCGTGACGATGCGGCCCACTCCCCCTGCGGCGGCCGAGACGGCGATCACGTCGCCCTCTTTCACACCGACGGCGCGAACCGCGGCGTAGGCGGTGACCCCGGCGACGTAGAGCGCGCCGGCGACCGTCCACGAAAGGGTCTGCTGCACGGTTAGGTGACATCTGATCTGGCTTGCCCTGGTCTGGCGGCCGGGAGCGATGCTCCCCATACCCGAGTGGGACCTCCCGTGCTGGCCCGCTCTCGTGGATGACACCTCGAAGATTTCGCTCGGGAGGCTCTGGCGTCGTCATCATCACCGAGGGCCACCCCGTCTCTCCGGGCGTCAGGCTTGGCGGCGTGTGAGCAGGCGCTCCCAGTTACCGGATCCGATCCCGTCGCGCTGGTCCACCGACAACGGCGCCTCCTCGAGAAACCGGCGCGCGGCACCACCGGAATTGTCGATGAAGGGGTAATCGACGGCGCTCATGATGCGGTCAGCACCCAGCACTTCGGTGCTCCACCGCAGGTAACGTTGCGAGAGCAACCCGCTGCCCGTCACCCAAACATTGTTCCGGGCGTACTCCTCAAGAGTCCGCTCGAGGTGCACACCAGTCGCGTCCGATATCTGCTGGGTGCGCTCCAGGTAGAAGAGCACGACCTCACCCCAGTGCCCCGCAACCACCTGCAGGTCGGGGTGTCGGTCAAAGACGCCGGCGAAGACCATGCGCAAGATCTGCATGCCAGTCTCGTAGTGCCAGCCGATCCCGGCGTTCCGGAGGACGAAGTCCGTTGGATCGCCGAATCCCGAATAGTAGGCCTCGACGACCGGGGCGACGGGCGTCTGCGGGTGGAAGTACAGAGGAACACCCAGACGCTCCGCAGTCGCGTACAGATCGTCGAACTGCATAGCGTCGGCGTTCGTCGAGCCCGTCCGGCCGTTGAGCAGGGCACCCGCGAAGCCGAGCTGCGTGACCGCCCGCTCAAGCTCCGCTGCGGCAGCCCCAGGATCGGGTGTCGGAATAGCCGCGAAGCCCTGGAAGCGATCCGGGTGCCCGGCGATAGCTTCGGCGAGGAAGTCGTTGGCATCCCGGGCGACCGCGACAGCGTCTGCAGGGTCGAGGGACTGCACGCCCGGGGAATTGAGCGACAGCACCTGGACGTCGACGCCCTGATCGTCCATCGCCGCGATACGCTCCTCACCGATGTCGAGAAGCCGACGTGAGATGGGATCGTCGCCATTGCCCCCAATGATCGCCATGCGGCCCGGCGGCAGAGCCTCCCAAGCCTTCACGACTTCCGGGAACACGAAATGCTCTTCAAGAGCGACAATGCGCATGCCCACAACCTACGCTCCCACCCCCACACGGACAGGGCCCTCGCGCGCGAGAACGGAGCATGGCACCTTCAAGAACACGTTCCACGAGATCCGCCAGCGCACCGTGAAGCACTCCGGCCTGGAATAAGGGCCGATCAGGTGCACCACACGACGAGGAACCCTTGGGCATGACCGCGGTGCCCGGAGCAGCGTCGGGCGCACGAACGTTCTGCAAGGCGGGCATCACCCGCGCCGGGCCGAGCCGAAAACAAGCCTTGAGCGGAGTACCGCAGGCTCCTATATCCGGTGCCGAACGCGTCCTGTCAGTGAGGCGCGACCGAGTACGTCTCGTCCGGGGACCGTCACGTCGGCAACGGCAGCCCCACGGATGGCGCCCAAAAAACCTCGAAACGTCACCGCTGTCCTGTCAGATCGCACTTCGTGAGTGTCTGACTGCCTCATTTGCGTGGGGGTGGTTGGCGGCGGATCATCGCCTCTATGACGAATCAGACCTGGCATACCGCCCACCAAAAGACCTTGACTCGCGGTCAGCGGGCCGCGGACGCGTTGCGAAACGGGATGGGGAGCTGGCCCTTCATCGGCACGTTCATCCTAGCCATGGCCGTGTGGGCAACGCTGAATACGCTGATCCTTCGCACCGGTGCATTCGACCCCTACCCGTACATCCTGCTGAACCTGTTCCTCTCGATGCTCGCTGGCCTCCAAGGTGCGATCCTTCTCATCGCCGCGAAACGCCAAGACGGCATCAACTCCGCGATGGCACAACACGACCTCGACACGAACGTTGCATCGAAAGTCGAGATCGACCGGCTCATCAGACTCTGCGAGCAGCACAAGACCATGATCAGCGAACTCCACGACCTCATCCAGAACCGCCCAGGCCTCACCCCCACCACACACGCAAACCCCTCCTAAACACGAACTGCTGGGAGCTTCACTGAAAACTCAGCGTCTTCACGACCTACACAGCACCGCCGCGGTGCGGGCCGCACCAAGGACCTTTGGCACCTGTGGGACACGGCCGTGGGCTTTACGTTTCAGGTGGCAGCGAACCGAGCTGACCGTGGGAACCGATAAGGCTCACGGTCAACCGTCACGGCCACCGGCGACGCCGGTCCAAAAAAGGAGCACATCATGACCACCACCACGAATACCCGCACCGCCGCCGCCACGACAGGCACTGGTGACCCGGGAACGACGACCATCGAAGACAGTGTCGTCGCCGAGGTCGCCGGCCGCGCCGCGGCAGAGGTCCAAGGCGTCCACGCCCTCGGCGGCGGTGCCGCACGCGTCATCGGGGCCGTCCGAACCGCGATGAACAACCCCGACCCCGCCAAGGAACACAGGTCACCATCACCGACAAAAAAGTTGAGGTCGACGTGACATTCTCCGCGGAGTACCCCGTCGACCTGCAGAAAGTCGCCACCGATGTGCGTTCCGCCGTGATCCTCGCCGTCGAAACGATCGTGGGCTTTGAAGTGACCGCGGTCAACATCACCATCAACGACCTCTACACGCCCGACCCCGAGGGCACCGCCCCGAGGAGCAGAAGTAACGGCCTAACTCTTCACCCCGGACCGCTGGTAAGAACGACTTCCGAGGGGATGCCGGGTAAGAAACCGTCAGCGTGATTCGACACCCCCTCGGGTCAGGTATTGACTGTGGCCCGTGAACACCCCTCCCAACCCCGAGGATGACAACAATCCCGGGGTCGAGTCCGAACTCCGCACGCTGACGGAGGAGGAAGCGCGCGCCCTTGACCGGGGGCGCCTCACCGAGAAGGTGAAAAAGATCCTCGGGGACGCTGACACGCGAGACGACCAGGCGACCGCCCTGGACGACGTCGCGGACGAGCGTGCACTCGTGTCGGACCGTGACGCCTTCACGGGACCTGACGCCGTGTATGCCGGCCCGGGGAAACGTCGCGCCGCAGCCCTGGACCGTCGAGACTCGAAAACCGACCGGGAATCCTCCGCCGAGGACCGCACCCACCTCACCGACAACGAAGCCGACGACAAAGGCCTCACAACCAAAGAGACCCAAACCCTCAAACACAAAATCAACGAACTCGTAAAAGACCGAGACGCGAACCAACGGCCAACGCCGGACTGAAACGCCCGCCGTTTCCCGCCGCCTGGATGCGGGTCGCGGCACAAGCATCGCCGAGGAAAAGTCCGCCAGCCCCACCACGACGGCGGTCACGTCACCCGCTCCCCCGGCATTCAGCCCGGCACCACCGTCGTCCGGACGCTAATTCTTGTTCAGGAGGAGCTATTAGGGGTCAATTCCGATAAGGACCATTATCGGGGGTCAGATAGTGGGGGTGGAAGCGACGCGTGTACCTCTTTGCAAGTAGCGCAAATGCCGCTTCCTCGAAATTCGTCGGTCCCCGAATGGGGTACGGCCGGCCTCTGGCTTCCGCCGCCCAGCTGGGGTGCACTTGAGGATCAGGGACGCACGACGATCACGATGGTCAGGCGCTGTCAGCACGGCCACTGCCACCGTCCTGACCAGTTCCGGTTGAGAGTTGCGGCCATTCAGACGGAGAACGAGGGACCAGGTGGATCACGGAAACATGGCTTTCAACACGATGGCTCCGGTTGTGCGTGGCAGGAAATCTTTCACGGGCCAGCAGGCGACGAGGTCGTTTCGCTTGGAGCGGGTCATCGGCCGCGCCTTCGCCGGCGTCTGTCTGGTGTTCGGCGCTCTAACGATCCCCGTGTCCCTGAGAAGCGCGAGCACGATGGATCAGCGGTGGGCGTGGACTTTCGGCCTGATCTTGTACGCTGCCCTGATCTGGGCGGTCGCCGCTGGAGCACTCAGCCGGTACGTCCGAACCGGTGCGATCGCCGTCGCCGCCTCTTTCCTCGCCATCTTGACCACCTGGCCCTTCGCCCCGGTCAGCCTTTGGGCAGTGCTACCGACGGAGCCCTGGCCCTGGTATCTCTGCAATGTCGCCACCGCCGCCGCGGCGATCGCTTTCTCCGAACTCATTGCCACCGGTTACACCCTGCTCATCGCCACGACCTATTTCCTCGTCAGGTTGACACCCTCTGGCGGAGGCGCCGGCGCTGGGCAAGCCGCCCTGGATTCCGGTTACGCGTTCATCGTCGGTATCGCGACCGTCTTGATCATCGCGATCCTCCGACGCTCCACCGCTCGCGTCGACGGCGCCGAAACCGCTGCCATCATCCGGTACGCCGCCGTGACCACCGAACACGCCATGGAAGTGGAACGGATGAACGTGGACGCTCTCCTGCACGACAACGTCATGTCGAGCCTGCTCGCGGCAAGCCGCGCCCACTCCCCCGCGGAGTACCGTTACACGACCGCCCTCGCCCGAACCGCCCTCGATGTCATCGCCGCCAACACGGACGCTCCCACCGCGGAACCTGTTTCCTTCCGCGAAGTCACCGAACGCTTCACCCGCATCTGCCAGGAACTCGGCATCCACGCCACACTCACCTCCCATGGTCTCCAGGGCAACACGGTCCCGGCCACCGTCGCGGAAGTGTTCTTCGCCGCCACTTTGCAGGCCCTGATGAACAGCGTCCAACACGCAGGCCCCGGCCCCATCCACCGCAGCGTCACCGCCAGCTGGCAACACGACGAGCTGACCGCGACAATCACCGACGACGGAGCAGGATTCGACACCACCCAACCCAGCCCGCGGCTCGGAATCCGTACATCCATCATCGAACGGCTCACAAGCATCGGCGGCACCGCGACCATCACCTCCGCTCCCGGGGAAGGCACCACCGTCACCCTCACCTGGAAAAAACACCACCACGAAACCTGAACACGCACGCCACAAGGCCCCACCCCAACGTCCGCCAACTGCCCACGCGTTGCCCCAACAGGCTCCACCACGCAGCCCATCACACGTAAACCCGGACGCAAAAAGGGCCCCCCCCCAATTTCATGCGCCGCGCAGCGCCACCACGCCAATGAGAATTGTCGCCGGTCACAGCGAAGGGGTGAAAGTGACACGACCCGGTCAGGCGCGGCTGATCTGTGTGACAGCTTCCGTGTCTGCTCACGTCGACTGGGAGGCGATGCTTGGATGAGTGCATGCCCCTCGCGATTGAAGACTATGCACTGATCGGCGACTGCCACACGGCCGCTCTCGTCGGAGACGACGGCAGCATCGACTGGCTCTGCCTGCCCCGGTTCGACTCCGCCTCCATGTTTGCGGGGCTCCTCGGCACTGATGACTCCGGGCGGTGGCTCGTCGCACCCAAAGACGCGAACGCCACCTCGACGCGTGCGTACGTCGATGACACCTTCGTGCTCGTCACGACGTGGACGACGCCGACCGGCGTGGTCGAGGTGACCGACACGATGCCCTACGGCGACCGGAGGGCCGACGTCATCCGCCGGGTGAAGGGCATCTCGGGGACCGTGACGATGGTCGAAGACCTCCGCATCCGCTTCGGGTACACCACTGCGATGCCCTGGATCCGGCAGATCACCGAAGACGCACTCGATGACTGGAGTGCGAACGCCTCCGTGTCGACCGAGGACCCGGTCAACGCGGACCGTTACGGCGCCCTCATCGCCGCCGCCGGCCCGGACGCTGTGATCGTTCGCGGGCCCAAGCTCACCGCGTCCGACCACACCCACCAGGCGACGTTCGAGGTGCGGGAGGGCGAGACGGTCGACCTGTCGCTTACCTGGTACCCGTCGTACCGCGAACCGCCGGCCGCGATCGACGCCGGGAAGCGGATCGATGAGACGGTCGCCTGGTGGCAGGAGTGGGCGTCCCACTCCGACGCCCCCGCCACCTACGACGAAGAAGTGCACCGGTCCCTGCTGCTTTTGCGTGCTCTCACCCATGAGGACACCGGCGGCATCGTCGCGGCGGCGACCACGAGCTTGCCTGAGCAGTTCGGCGGCTCGCGCAACTGGGACTACCGCTACGTGTGGCTGCGCGACGCGTCGATGACCCTGCAGGCGCTGATCCTGCACGGCTTCGCCGACGAGGCCGCCGGCTGGCGCGGGTGGCTGCTGCGGGCGATCGCCGGCGACCCGAAAGACGTGCAGATCATGTACGGCCTCAGCGGCGAACGGTACCTGCTCGAGAACACCATCGACGAGTTGCCCGGCTACCGCGACTCGAAGCCGGTGCGCACCGGCAACGGCGCCTACACCCAGTACCAGGGCGACGTGTTCGGTGAGGTCATGGTGGCCCTGCACGACGCCCGCGAACTCGGCGTCGAAGAAAGCGGCGACTCGTGGGCGCTGCAACGCGCTCTCATGCAGTACGTCGAAGACAACTGGGACCGCCCCGACAACGGCATCTGGGAAATCCGCGGGCCCGCCCAGCACTTCACCCACTCCCGCGTCATGATCTGGGCAGCCCTTGACCGGGCCGTGCGCGGTGTGCAGCAGTTCCACCTCGACGGCCCGGTCGAGCGGTGGATGGAACTTCGCGAGAAGGTCCGCGACGAGATCGAGACCAACGGCTTCGACAAGGAGCGCAACACTTACACGCAGTCGTACGGGTCCAAAGAAGTCGACGCGTCACTCTTGCAGCTCTCACAGGTCGGCTACGTCGACGCCCGCGACCCGCGAATGCTCGGCACCGTCAAGGCCATCGAGAAAGACCTCCTGCAAGACGGCCTGCTCGTGCGGTACCGCACAGAGTCGGGAATCGATGGCCTCACCGGCACCGAGAACCCGTTCCTGACCTGCTCGTTTTGGCTCGCCGAGCAGTACGCCAGCAGTGGGCGCCTCGACGATGCGACCGCTTTGATGGATCGCCTGGTCGGCTACCGCAACGACGTCGGCATGCTCTCCGAAGAGATCGAAGTCGCAACCGGGCACCACGTCGGCAACACCCCCCAAGCCCTCTCGCACCTCGCCCTCGTCCGCGCGGCGGACGCCATCGAAGCGGCCCTTGACCACTCCCGCGGCAACCGCCGCAGACGCCTCGCCGGACAGACACACCCCCACGACGACGCCAAGCCCGCCAGCGCACACGACCCCCGCCATGACACCGCCCGAGGTGCAACCACGACGTGACGACACCACACGCCTCGACATCGCCGAGGACCGGTGCGACGGTACCGCAATCGGGTCTTCACCCTGTTGAGTGGCTCTGCGAACTTCTCGGCACCGCCATCGTCTTGTTCGTCGGTGTCTCAGCCATCTGCTTCGACTTCGGCTCCGCCTCACCCATACGGGCCCTGCCGATATCAGAGAGGCTGCTGCTGACCGGGCTGATCTTCGCCGGGACCGGTAGCCTCATAGCGATCAGCCCGCTCGGGCGGCGCTCCGGCGCACACCTGAACCCGGTCGTCACCCTGGCCTTCTGGACGCAACGAAAAGTCCACTGGCATGATCTTCTCGGCTACCTCGTGTCCCAGTTCGCCGGCGCGATCGCCGGCACCCTCGCCGCCCACGCACTGTGGCGGAACCAAGCAGTCAGCGTCTCCGACGGGCTCACCACACCCGCGGCGGGTGTCCCTGATGTTCTCGCTGTCGCCGTGGAGGCCGGGATGACCGCCTGCCTGCTGCTGGCAATCTTCTTCATGACCAGCCACCACCGCACCGCACGGTTCACACCCCTGCTCCTCTGGCTACTCATCACGGTGTTGGTCTGGCAGCTTGCACCCGTGACCGGAACCAGCATGAACCCGGCCCGCAGCCTCGGCCCGGCACTCATCGCGCGAAACCTAGGCCGCTACTGGATCTACGTCCTCGGGCCCCTCCTCGGCGCAGCCACCGCCGCCGCCCTGTTCTCCCTCGCCCGCCACACCGAAGTCCTCACCACGAAACTGTTCCACGACCCGAGGTACCACTCCACCATGGGCACCTCCCTCCCCACAGGCAGACACCACCCACGGAGCGGGCCCGCCCCGACCCGGGCGCTTTAGCCTGGCCTGCTTTACCGTCCGGGCCGGACGGATTACAGGCCGACGCTGCCCTGCATGATGCCGCCATCGATGAACACCGTCGTCGCGGTCATGTACGACGACTTCCCCGACGCCAAAAACACCACCATCTCCGCAATGTCATCCGGCTCCGCAAGACGACCCACCGGGATCGCCGCATCGAGCTGCTTCAACTTCGCAGGATCCGACGTGGTCGAGGTGTTGATCGGAGTGTCCACCGCGCCGGGTGCGACGTTGACGACGCGGATGCCGTGCGGCCCGAGTTCCACGCCCGCGGTCCGGGTCAACATCCGCGTGCCGCCCTTGGAGACGCAGTACGCGATGTTGCCGGGCATCGGCCAGTCCTCGTGCACGCTGGAGATGTTGATCACGAGCCCGGCTGTCTTCTGGGCGATGAACTGCTTCGCTGCGAACTGGGTGCCGAAGAACGCGCTCTTCAGGTTGACCGCCATGACCTTCTCGAAGTCCTCCTCGGTCGTGTCAAGGATCCCCGTTCGGGTCTCGATTCCGGCGTTGTTCACGATCACGTCGAGTCGGCCGAACGAGTCGACCGCCGTCTGCACCATCCGGTGCAGGCCCTCGGCCTTGCTGACATCCGCGTCAACGCCAACGGCCTTACCGCCCTCCTTCTCGATCCGCTCGATCAGAGACGTCGTCGCCTCCGGGTGTGCGACATAGTCGATCACAATGTTCGCGCCCTCCCGAGCGGCAGCGATCACGATCGCCTCGCCAATCCCGGAATTCCCGCCGGTCACGATGATGGTCTTACCGACTAAAAGCATGAGGCGTCCCGTCCTGTGCAGCCCCCTGCCGCACCCCCTGGAAGCTACTCCGCCGAACCAACGATCCCCCACACCCCCGCTCGAGGTACTCAGCACCCCGCGTCTGGAATCACCACTTCCGGGGGTCGAATAACTGGGGTGGACGCGAGAAGAGGCTGCGGATGGCAGGGACCACGGGTGGTGGGTTTCCTTCGCGGCGACGGGCGGTGACAGGCCGTGCAGGTAAAGGTGGAAAAATGGGGGCATGTCCTTGCGCTGCCGTGACAACCGTCCTCCCCGCACCACACCCGTCACCACGACCAGTGACTCGTCCCTTGCCCTGACGGCTATCGACGGGGAGACCGGCACCATCGTCAACGTTCGTCGTGAGGAAGAACTAGGGGTCGACGGGCGCCGGTGGCCGATGGTCGACCAATGCACGGTTGACGGTTGCGGCGGACGCGCATCCTTCCCCGCCCCCGAATACGTCACCCTTGACGACGGGGACACATTCCCGTGGCCGCTGTGTGACGAACACACCCTCGCCTACCTGCACCACTGAGCTACCTCGGCTCCCTCTCGTCGGGAGCGGGCGCGGGCTCGTGAGATCGCCAGCGAGTAGTCGCCTGGTTGGGTGAACGCTGGGGTCATTTCCTCGCCTTGACGAAGATGACCCTCCCTGCGGGATCGCCCCTCCTTCTGCGACCGCACCGTTTTCACGGCCTCCCACGGAGTAGGCGAGTCGACAACGATCTCCACAGCGGGCGATGTGGGTGAGGACTGCACCCGATCTTCCATGCCACAACTCAATGATCGACCTGCAGTGGAAGGTCGCGGCGCATCTCGGGACCGATCGTTTTCTCCCTCACCTCAGAATCACGCTAGCGTCCCACGGGCCCTGTGCGGGCCGCTGAGGCGAGAACCCCAAGATCGACCCGGATGGTTTAGCACATCTGATTCGTCGATTCTGCGCGATTTCACGCTGTCCGGGAATGCCGGGGAACCTGGGGTGTCTGGCATCTCTGGGTGTCCCGGACAGTAATTGGCCTCAGTTGTCGGCGCTATCCCGGTTGCCCGGGTTTCCTGGTTAGCCGGATATTCTCGCTATCCGGGTTTGCCAGGTTTCCCGGTTTCTCCGGGGAGTCCTGCATTGCCTATACTTTCAGGTGACCCGGACGTCCCGGATAGCGACACCTTGCATCAATTGGTTCCAAGGTGCACTGTCCGGGTTACCCACGGTGCCCGGATTACCCAGTTAGCCTTGGACGCGTAATACACCTGATCTTGGAGAGACACATGGCTGAGCCCTTCGAACGCATCAACCTCCAGCGGGTGATCGCGGTCATCAACGGCAAAGGGGGAGTCGGGAAGACCACCCTCACCGCCAATATCGGCGGAATGCTCGCCGCAAGCGGCTGGCGCACACTCGTGGTCGACCTGGACCACCAGGGGAACCTCGGACTGGACCTCGGCTATTCAGGCACAGCCATCGACGACGACGGCCAAGCGCTGTCCAAAGCGCTCACCTACCCCGACGACCTCGCCCACCCCGCCAGCAACGTTCGACCGAACCTCGACGTCCTCGTCGGCGGACGATTCATCGAGAACGCCGCAGCGACCCTCGTCAGTCAGTCGACCCGAGGCGGCGATTCCCTGCAGCAAGCACGACTGAGCCTGGCGCGTGTCCTCGACCGGATAGCGGGGGAATACGACGTCATCCTCCTGGACTGCCCGCCCGGGAACGACATCATCCAGTCCGCCGCTGTCGCCGCAGCCCGCTACATCCTCATCCCCGCGAAGACGGAGGACGCCTCGCGAAAGGGCCTGAAACTCACCGCCGAGCGGCTAGACCAGGTCATCGACCTCAACCCGGATCTGGATCTCCTCGGAGTAGTTCTCTTCGCCTCGGGAGCGTCGGCGAGTCGAGTCCGTGCAGATTTCGCAGCGAAGGTCGTCGCCGACCTCGGGGGAGAGGCCGCACGAGACGTCGTCTTCGAAAACTATGTCCGGCACGCGGAAGCCACCGCCGCCTCCGCACGTGACAAGGGACTGCTAGTGCATGAGCTCGACGACAAGGTGCGGAAGAGCCCGAAATGGTACGAGCGCCTCAAGAAGGGCGAGGCCGTCGAATCACCCGGACCTCAGTCGGCCCAGTCCGTCGCGGACAGCCTGCAAGCCGTCACAAGCGAGATGATCGCGCGACTCATGGCCAAGGAAGCCGAAGCAGCGACGGAGGAAGCTCATGTCTGACACACCCGTGAACCGCAGCGTAGGCGGTCCTCCGCCGCGACGCGTGGCCTCCCCCGCCGCCGGTGCGACCAGCACGCTTCTTCGATCGAATAGAACGGCGGCGCCGACCACGCCCGCCGCAGAGCAACTGACCGCTGACCCCGGGCTTCTCACGGACGAACCCTCTAGAGCCGCTGTCGAAGTCCCGCCGGTGCCGACAGCACGCCGGGGTGCACCTTCACCCCAGCGACGGTCCGCCACGGAACTCCTTCCAGGAGAGGCGGCGGACGACCTGGTCAAATTCACCTTCGACCTACGCAGAGAGGATCGGGACGCATTCCGAGCTGCGTTCGGCGCTGCCCGCGCCTTCGAGGGCGTCTCGTCCCTCAGGGAGCTGGGAATGCAGCTGATCGTCAACGAAACCCGCCGTCTCGAGGAGACATACAACAACGGAAAAAGGTTCGACGGAGGCCGGAAAGGGCTCGCTCGAGGCGACCAAGGAAGCCTCGCGCATTCGTAGCATCGTTGGGCGCGAAGAGGCTAGAACACGCCGCATGATTGCGCGGGATTTCGCGCGATCTGAGCCATTCTGGCTGTACGCCAACGACCCGCGAAGCACCGCGGGGGAGCGGTTGCGTGAACCGTGACGACGTCCCGGAGGGGAACCCCGATGAGCGACACCGACGACAGTACTCCCGGCACCGAACTGGCCAGCAGGTACGAGGACATTCCCATAGAGGCGGCCGGGTTTGGCGCTGTCGGGTCGTCGGCAATGCCCGAGATGTCACGGGGGAAGGTGGACCGGCTGAACTTCGCCGGCAACCGCGAGATGACAGAGAAGATCGACTACAACGTGGGCTTCTCCGCGCGCGTCTGGGCCCAAGTGACCCTGCCCTACAACGACCCGGGCGATCAGAGCTTCTGGGTCCGCCGCAACGGACCGATCACGCTCCGCGTGCGACCCGCAGCCATGTCGACGCCAGACGGACGCGACATCAACGCCTACCCGTTCGGGATCCTGCCCCGCCACATCATGACGTGGATGGCATCCGAGGCCTACCGCACGAATTCACCGGAGCTCGAGCTGGGTGCCTCCATGAACGCGTTCATGGAGAAGCTGGGGGTCACCGCGGGAGGGAAGAATCGCGCCCGCCTCCGCGACCAGATGCAGCGCGTTTTCGGTTCGCAGCTGTCAGTCGAAGGCATCGCGTTCGGCGAGGCGGGTGCCGGCTACGGAGTCGCGCAGAAGTACTTCCAGATCGCCGACGAGGTACAGCTTTGGTTCAGTGAGCGGGAGGACCTGACCATGGAGGGGCTCTGGTCCTCGAAGGTGAGGCTTTCGACGCCGTTCTACGACTCGATCAAGGCGCATCCCATCCCCGTTGATCTGGATGCTCTTCGCGTTCTTGGTTCGGCGCCCCTCCGAATCGACATTTACATCTGGCTCGGCTACCGGCTGTGGTCCCTCGAGCGGCCGACCCGGATCAAGTGGTCGGACCTCTACGTGCAGTTCGGATCGCAGACCAAGCGGGAACGCGATTTCAAGATCCAGTTCCTGAAGGCTCTCATCGAGATCAAAATCGTGTTCCCCGCGCTTCGCTACGAATACGACCAGAACTTCTTCGTCCTGTTCCCGGGCCCGACTCCCGTCCCCACGACAACCGCCAAGCGCATCCTCAAGGTCTGACGTCAGCCGCGAATAGAGTACCGATCCGGCGTTACCTGGCGCCCATGACTATCGGTACTCTGTTCGCGCGGCTTATTTTCCTAACCATCGAGCCAGGTTACAGGCCTTCTGGGAGTAGGGGTGCGTGAGGGTGCGAACAGAGTACCTATGCCCCCGCGAACAAAGTACCTACGAGGAACCACTCTGAAATCTAGGGTGGGGGATTCTGTTCGCGGGGACTGTCCGGCGGCGGCCCGATGCGCGAACAGAGTATCGACCAAGCGAGCGACAATGGCGCGAATAGAACCCCCCACAACGGTGTCACCCTTCGGAACAGTGATGATCGCGCGAACAGAGTACCGACAGGCCAGGGCAGAGCCGCCACGCGCGAACAAAGTACCCACGATTACGGGCGCGAACAGAGTACCGACGTCAATGACCGAGTCACACATCCCTGCGAGCCTGTCAGAGCTCCTGAGGAGCGCCCAATCGACTGCTGATCCGTCCTCGGCCTACCTCGGCGCCGAGAGGTGCGATTCTGACGCGCTGAGGGCCACATGCAGTTCGAGACGGGCTTCAGAATCGCGCGGAGTGTGTTCTTCATCCCTGCAGCTTTTTACCATGTTTGGAACGAGAGATTTTTCTTCTGTGGTCACCTTAAGAAGCCATTTTGTTACGGGTGGTCTTATAGGAGAACTACTAGGGGAGTTATTCACAGGCGCGCCGATCGGCCTGCCTGAGCGCATCCGGGATGTCGATCGTGGATCGGCGTGCGAACAAAGTACCGAGAAGCGCGAGGAGAGTACCGATTCGACGCGAACAGAGTGCCGAATCGCGACCAAAGTACATGCGCGTTGGTTGGGTACTTTGTTCGCGGCCCGCAAAATCGTTTTGACTCGTGGATAACCCTCACAGGTCGACCGCACGCCGGTACTCTGTTCGCGCCCTCCGCACTCGGGATTTCGCCGCAGTCTGCCAAGTCGTCTCCAGTTGCCTTGCGGAGGATTCAGCGGCTAGATTCCGGCCTTGGGTTATCTGCGTCCAAGGATTCTCGTTCCAGGGTTTTTTGCTGGGTGATCTCACGGCAAATTGTCATTCTCTCGTTCTCGTGCCAATTCTCACGTTCTATTGCCAAACGACGGCGCGGCAGGAGAACGTGAGAATGCCGTAGGTCGGGTCAGCCGATTTCGATCGAGAAAAGGGTGGTCGAGATTGCCTAGTGGCGCGGATTCCAGTGCCTGATTCCAGTTCGCATCAGCAGAGTCGAGGGCAGGGCACGCCAGGGAGTTTGGCCGCGAGGGCTTGTATTCGAGGTTCAGGTCCGCCGCCGGATTGCGTCTTGCGCACCTTGAGAAAAGGCAATGCTGCCGTGAGAATCCGATTGGCAATGTAGCCGAGAACTCCTACCGACCCGCAAGCGGAACGGGACCCCCAGAGGTCGACCTTCTTGCCCGCGGCTAGGGTGCTCCGTCGTGTCGGCAGCGAGTCGGTGACGCTCGAGCTCACTTACACCCTCGTCCATCCTCACGTATCCGTGTCGTCGCTGAACCCCACTCTAGGTCGGGTAAGCGGAGCCCGGCGAGCCTGCGTGGGCCGCTCACGGCTCGCCTCGGGACTGTCACCAGCGCAGCAATCGGCGGCCGTGCGGGGTGGCAAGGCTCATGAGAATTGACAAGCCAGCCGAAGAATCGAGCTCCGCCGAACTCACCGGAATGACGAAATGGGTCCTTTGGACTCTCCGGGACCCTCAAATCCTGGCAAAGGCGTCTCTGTTCCACCCACAATATTGAGCCAGCGATAATAGGGATTATCGGAAACACCACCCGTCAGGGCCTCTTTGAGCGAAAACGGGCTACAAGATGGTTCCGGGGGTCCCGAGAGGTAGGAAACGGCGCATGGGCAGCACGACGCAGGCGAGGACGGCTGGTCCTGCCGGCGCATCGAATGCGGTGGCTGCGAGGCGGGTCAGTCGGGGGAGTGCGATCCAGGCGTACCGGTCCCGCCCAGAGCTCGCCGCGGCCGCCGCGGAACTTGCCGACGCGTCGATCTCGGAGAACACGAGACGGGCGTACGCCAGCGATATCCGCCAGCTGCAACGGTGGCTTGCCGGGTACATCGAAGGCGACACCGCCGACCCGGCGGTCCTTGAGGCCACCAGCACCTGCCCGCTGTCCCCGGGGACCGTGGTGCAGTACCTGACCGAGAAGTCCCTCGTCACGACGGAGACGGGTGGGTGGCGGTATGCGCCGTCGTCGATGACCCGCTGGTTGGCGGCGATCGCCCGCGACCACCTTGAGCACGGTTTTGAGTCCCGACGAAGCACCCCACCGTGCAGGCGGTCCTGGCCGGGATCCGCCGCAAGCACGCCCGACCCCGGGACCAGTCGGCGCCGCTGCTGCTGGATGGGCTCCGGCAGGCCGTGTTGGCCACGGACATCACCAGTTTCCCGGCCGGGGTCCGCGGCACCCGCGACATCGCCGTCCTCGTCCTCGGCTTCGCGGGGGCGTTTCGCCGTTCCGAACTGACCAACCTCACCCTGGGCGACATCACCCTGCACGACGAAGACGGCCTCCACGTCCGGGTCGTCAGGTCGAAGACCGACCAGGAGCAGCACGGCGCCATCAAGGGCCTGCCGTTTGGGGCGAATTCCGCCACGTGTCCGCCGTGTGCGTTCCGCCGCTGGTATGCGCTCCTGGTGGCGGCGGGGAGGGGCGTCCCCAGGTGATGCGGGCCCTGCGGACGCAGAACATTGCCGTGCACCTCTGCCGCGACCCGTTCGTAGCGACCCTGCCGCGGAGTGTCGCCCTGTTCCCGGCCTTGACGAAGAACGGGTTCCCGGCATCTGCCGGCGGGGATCCATTGTTGATGCGGGGCATGTCCGGGATGCGGTGGCGAAGATCGTGAAGGAACGCGCCCGGAACGCGGGCCTCCCGGCAGAGGCCCTGTCGGGGCATTCGTTGCGGGCCGGGTTCATCACCCAAGCCATCCGTGCGGGGGCGTCGCATCATCAAATCATGCGGCAGTCGATGCACAAAAACCCCGCCACAGTCGAGATTTATGTCCGAGAGAACGCACCGTTGGAACAGAACGCCGTCACCATGATCGGCCTCTAACCCCATGCCCACCAGTAGCTCTAACGCGGCCACCTCGAGAGCCTTGGATCGGGAGTGGAACCTCTTCGCCGACTGGTGCGAATCGTGGGACCTTGGCGCCCTCCTGCGACACCGGAGATTGTGGAACGATTCCTGCAAGATCTGCCGGCAGCCGCGTCGACGCGGGCGCAGCGGATTCGAGCGATCCGCAGCCGACACGAGGCCGCAGGCTTGCCCCTCGTACTCGAGCGGCCCGGCCCACCACCGGCCGTGTTGTGGCGACAGGACGACAGCCGGTTGGACGCCCGGGCGGCGATGGCGCAGCAACCCCGGTACCGGTTCCGATCGGAGTGCGAGGGCGAAGGGACGCGTTCCTGATCCTCCTCGCGGGGGAACTCGGCATGACCCGGACACAAATCCACACCCTCACCCCGACCAGGTGCGCCTAGAGGGAAACCAGACGGTGGTCGGAGACACCGTTCTAGGGTGGGAGGACGATCCGAGGAGGTGCCCTTCGTGTGTGGCCAGGCGCTGGTTGCAGGTCGTCGCCGTGCTGCTCATAGGCCGAGACAGGGGTGCCACCCGGGACCTGCTCGACGTCCAGAGGGCAACGCCGGACGAGCATGACTGCCACAAGCAGGTCGACCCGGGTTGGCGGCAGGTCAGCCATTTGGCCACCTCGATCGACCAGTGGGGATGGGTCCCCACCGTTCCGACCCTCAGCACCCGCACGGTGACGACGCTCATTGGGCCCTTACGCGCCCTGACCGGCACCGTGGAAATCGTCACGCCTGCCCGGTCCGATGGTGGACCGTTGCGGGGCCTCACCAGCAGCGAGCTGGCCGTCAGGCAGGATGAGGTTCTCGACGATGTCGACGCGCTGGGCTTGCGGATCCAACAGCTCCTCGAAGAGGCCGGCGATATCGACAGCGTCCTCCGCGGCCACCTCGGGACGGGCTAGGAGCGGCGGCGCCGGTTCGTTGATTTCGCGGAAAACGTGCATGTCCCGCAACTGCCAGCGCTAATTGCTCAGTATCTCGTTGTCGACTCGCAGCAGGTTCTGTATGTGCTTCGTGTTCTAGAGAGTGGCGGTGGGACGGTTCTCGTCAGCCTTGAACAGGTGGGCGACGGTTTCGGGGTCGTCGCCGAGGGCGAGGACGACGTCGCCGACGACAAGTTTTGTGAAGCCGCGCACCTGGACGAGTTCACCGTCACGGCGAACGAGACTGACCCAGCCATCGTCGCCGAGAGCCAGAGAGTCGATGGTGTGACCGTCGGCCGACGAGCCGGTCTCGACGAGGTACTCGCCGAGACCTTCGGGTTGCTGTCGGAAGCGCAGCCCGGATGCCCAGGGTTCGGGTTCGATGACGGACGTTGGAACGTGGAAGACACGCGCGAACAGGGGGATCAGTGCACCTTGCAGAACGACGGAGACTAGGACGACGACGAAGATGATTCCGAAGATTCTATTGGCTCCGCTGATGTGTGCTCCGAGGATGAACATGCCGAGCAGGATCGGAACAGCGCCCTTCAGGCCGCCCCAAAGGACGAATGCGCGCTCGCCCATTCGCAGTTTCACCGGGAGCAGCATCGGCCCGACGAGCAGCGGTCGGATGACGAAGATCAGTAGTCCAGCGATGGCGAGACCTGGCCAGATGACCTCGGGCTGGATGACCGTGTCGAGGGGGACGCTGAGGCCGAGGATCGAAAAGGCCGCCATCTCCCCGATCGTTGCCAGGCTCGAACTGAATCGGCGGATCTCTCGTTTGAAGGGTGCGCGAGCGTCGCCGATCAGAATTCCGGCCAGGAGGACGGCGAGGAACCCGGACCCTTGCAGCAGCGTCGCTGCCGCGTAGATCAGGGTTGCGCACGCCATGGTGCAGACCGAGTAGAGGGCTTCGTTGGGGAGCGAGAGATGGCGGATCAGTTTCGATAACGCCCAGCCGCCGGCGATCCCGACGACGGTACCGACGGCGAGCTGCAGGCCGAATTCGCCAAGGCCCGCCGAGACGGCGTGAAATCCGACCCCGTTGGCGGCGAGCAGGCTGACGAGGAGGGCGATCCCGATTGGGTCGTTCGCCCCCGACTCGCCTTCCAGGATCGTCCCGGTCCGGCCACTGATTTCCCTTTTGCCGAGGACGGAGAAGACGACGGCAGGATCAGTGGGCGACAGGGCAGCCCCGAGCAGCAGCGCCAGGCGGAGGTCGAAGCCGAAGAGGAGATACGCGGCGGCGGCGACGGCGGCGGCGGTCATGATCGTCCCGAGGATCCCCAGCCAGGTGATCGCTGTCAGCGAGGCGCGGAACCGCTTCCAGCCGATGTGCATCCCGCCGTCGAAGAGGATGAATACGAGGGCGATGGTGACCAGGGACTCCGCCGTGTCACGCGGCAGGGAACCCAGGAGGGGGAAGATTTTCGCCAGGATGGCGGCGACGATGAGGAACAGTGCGGGGGCGGGAATGCGGATGAGGGCGCTGAGTCGGTTGGAGAACACGGCCGCGATGACTGCGACGGAGACGAGCAGGATCTCGGTCGCGAGCGTCTCTGTCGATGTCATTGCGGCACCACAGGGAAGCTCATCAGGGGGAGGGGAATGCGCATTTTGCTCCAATGAGACCGTCGGAATGAGACCGTCGAAAGAATTTTGGCAGTCGCCGTGACAGAGTGACTGCCTGTGCCGATGGGCTAAAATGCGCCACCTGATGATGCCGGCTGCGAGTTGATACAGTCCACGGCTGAACCTTCTAGACCATGAGGTCGCTTCCAGGGACGCGGAACCATTGCCTGCGTGATTGCGTCCGTGGTTATGGCTGGGTGTCAGGTGGTGGGGTGTCCGGAGGTCATCCACTCGGCCATGCCGCCGCGGACGGAGACAGCGTCGTGACCGTGCTCGGTGAGGATCTGGGCGCCCTCGGCAGAGCGTTTCCCGCAGTCGCTCATGACGTACACGGGGTGCGCGTCGGGGATGTGCCCTCGGCGGCCGCGGAGGTCGCCGAGGGGAACGTTCACGGCCCCGCTGACGTGCATATCCCGGTACTCGTGGGGTTCGCGGACGTCGATGATGGTCGGGTCGACAGCGGTAGCGAGGGCGTCGATGGTGGCTTCGGTCATGGGGTGATCTCCAGGTTTCACGAATCAGGGGGTTGTGGGGTCGGAATTGGGTGCACCCGCTCCCTCACCTGACAAGCCCGGTTGGTTGTGTGTCATGAAGCGGACGGGAGCTTGGTATCGAGCGTCTTCAGGAGGTAGTCGAGTTGCTCTGTGGTGAAGGCGCCGGGGTGCCGGATGACGACCCTCCCGGACGGGTTGAGGATGACTGTGTACGGGAGCCCGGTGATAGCGAAGCGGCCAGCGGTTGATCCTGCCGTGTCGGCCGCGAGTGGGAATGTGACCCTGTAGCGGGTGGCGAAAGCTCGTGCCGAGGCGGACGGGTCGGACACGTCGATGCCGAGAAACGCGACCTGTTTGCCGACGGCGTCGTGTTCGGCTTCCAGTGCGGGTATGCCTCGGATGCAGGCGGTGCAGGTGCTCGACCAGAAGTCGATCACCGTGTACTTCCCTTTGTCGGTGCGTGTGGAGAGCGTGGTCGCTCCGCTCAGCGAGGGCAGCGTTATGGGGGTGGGAAGAGCACCGATCTGGGTGCCGGCGCTGGTGGGTGCGGGGACGGCCGGGCCAGCGACTGTCGTCTGCTCGCTGGCCGGCAGGAGGTCGTCAGCAGCCTGCGCCACGGCATGGCTGAACAGGGCGGTATCGGCGGATTCGGTGCCGAATTGGCCGATGGCTTGCTCGTGGCCTTTTCCGTCGATGAAGAAGATCTCAGCACCGTGCGTGACGGTCTTGCTCTTGGCGTCGAGGTCGATGGGGACCCCGTATTGGTGGGCGAGAGTGGCGAGGGTGGAGGGGGTTCCGGTGCCGAAGTGCCAGTTGGGTTCGTGGCCGAGTCCGTGCTGGTCGTCCCACTGCTTCACTGCTGTTGGCGAGGGGTAGTACGGGTTGGCGTTGATGGAGACGAAGGCGATCTTCTTGGCGGCGGTGCCGAGGTCGGTGTCGGCGGCGCGGACGTCTTGGGCGAGGAGGGTGCAGAGGTCGGTGCATTCGTCGTCGTTGAAGCTCAAGACGACGGGCATTCCGCGGTAGCCCGCAAGGGACATCGGTTTGCCGTCCTGGTCCGTCAGGGTGAACGCGGGCGCGGTGACGTTCACGGCGGTCAGCGGGTCAAGCTCCAGGAGTGTGGCGGTGCGTTTGTCGATGTGCGGTTCGATGTCGGTGGCGGCTGCCGTGACCGCGGGGATCGAGGACGCGATCAGGACAATGGCGACGACGACGGCAACGACGGTGCCGACAATGGTCCACATCAGCCACCTTTCCGGGCCGCGGCGTTTCCGGGTCGGGGGGAGGTCAGTCGTGGCCAATAGGGGTCCTTTCGGGGGTGGCGGCCGGCGGTGTGTGTGCCCGTCGGGCTTCCGTGATGGCGACGAAGACGAAGCTGGTCAGGACGATGACGCCGGCGGTAATGCCGACCCGGAGCGAGTGGGTGGACAGCCAGGTGGAGACGGCTTGTTGGACGGTGGACCCGATCGCGACGATGCCGACGGTGGTCTCGGGCGCGAGAACATCGAACGTCCAGTAGAGGGCGAGGTAGAGACCGGAGGCGACCAGGACGGTGCCGCCGACGACGGGGACGATTCGTGCCAACGGCCGGATCCGGCGGGCGGCGTTCGTGCCGGCGAGGGAGGCGACGATGCCGGTTCCGGTGACGAAGAAGCCCATGCCGAGCCCGTAGGCGAGCACGGTGCCCACGCCTGCCCAACCACCCAGGTGGGTGAATCGTTCGGTGACGCTGGCAAGAAACAGTGGCAGGGAACACGACAGTGAACCGATGGCGTAGGTGATGCCGTACATGATCATGGTGGTCGCGCCGTGTCCCGGCCGCATTCCCGGGGTCGGCAGGGTGAATGTGGGAGCGCGACCTATGAGGGTCGCGACACCGAAGACGGCGATGGCAACGCCGACGGCGACCATGACCCACGGGGTCCACGCCAACGCGAGGGTGCCGCCGAGGCCGACCGCGACACCGGCAAGGACGAAAACCAGAAGGAACCCGGCCGTCACGCACCCGCCGGCGATCAGGCCGCGGGCGACCCTGGTCACCCGAGTCGCGTCCTCGCCCCGGGCGACGAAGGAGGCAAGGTAGGCCGGGAGGAGCGGGAATCCGCAGGGGTTGACGGCGGCGAGAAGGCCGAGGGTGAACGCGTAGCCGATCACTGGTGGGTCGCACCGTTTCCTGAGAGTGCGGCGAGGCGGTCGTTGTACGCACGCAACTCGGCGTCACCGTCGAGGTCCGCTTTGCGGTCCAAACGGCGGGTGAGGTGTTTCTCGTCGGACTGCCACTGCACGAACAAGACGCCGAGGATGATCAGGGTCGGCAGCTCGGTAAAGCCCCAGGCGATACCCCCGCCGACGGCTTGATCGGCGAGTGGGTTGATTCCCCAGCCGGGAATGGGCACCCGGTAGAACTGGACGATGAGGCTGGTGGCCATCATCACCACGACGCCGAAGAATGCGTGGAACGGGACGGTGACGGCGAGCTCGAAGATCCGAAGAACAGGCCTAGACAGCATCGACATGCCGTGGCCGCGGCGCGGGGTCGGGTCAATGCCAACAACGCCCCAGAAGTACATCATGCCCACGGCGAGGAAGTGCACCAGCATGAGGTTGTGCCCCCACATGGTGCGCATCAGGTCATCGAACAGGGGCGTGAAGTACAGCCCGTAAAGGCTCCCGAGGAACAGGGCAAGGGTGACGACCGGGTGCGTGATGACCGCGGCCGCCTTGCTGTGCAACACCAGAAGCAACAGGCGCCTCGGGCCACCCCGGTCGCCACGGCCCGCAGGAAGGGCGCGGAGGAGCAGGGTGACGGGTGCGCCGAGGGTCAGCAGGATTGGGGTCAGCATGCCGATGACCATGTGCTGGACCATGTGGACGCTGAACAACTCCATCCCGTACCCGTCAAGGCCCGTTGCGGTCACGGCGAGCAGCGTCGCGATTCCGGCGAGCCAGCCGAGGGTTCTGGCGGCCGGCCACCGGTCGCCCCGACGCTGCAGGAGGACGACACCCCACAGGTAGAGCACAAGCAGGAGGACAGCGAGAGTCGGCAGGATCGGGACCGGCTGAAGATGCACAGTGAGCAGACGCGCAACTGTCGGTGGTGCGCTCGGCATCCACATGTGCCCGCTCATGCCCGCCGCGCCGGTCATAGGCCAAGGGTCAGCAGGTCGGCGACGGTCGGCTCTCCGGCCGCGGCCGTGAACAGGTGAAACGCGGACGCGATCGTTTGTTGATCCTCGGGAGACATTGTCTTCAAGACATCGCGGATCTCGTGGCGGCGACGCTCCGTGACCGAGTCGACAAGATGGCGGCCGTCGGGAGTGAGATTGAGGATAATCTCCCGCCGATTCGACTCCCGAAGGCTCCGTTCCACCCAGCCGCCAGCGACCATCCGGTCCACGGACCGGCTGAACGTGGAAGGGACCGCCCCGACCTGCTCCGCCAGTGTGCCCACCCTTGTCGGGCCTCCCGTGCTGAGAAGGACGAGGACCCGGAACTGGGGCAGGGTCACCACCTCGAGGGCGCTGGCGACCGACCGCGCGACGATCCCTAGTAGCGCCCGCGACGCCACCAATGTGCTCTCCACCGGGGCAATGACCTCGGGATCGTTCACCAGCTCCTCCAAACACTGATACCTTTACATGCATAACGGCAACTGTTGCAAGTGTACATGGAAGGGGTGCGGTGTCAGCCGTCAAAACACATACGACTGGTGGCCGCGTGTCGGAGCGGATCCGGGAGTGGGAAGGACATCAACTTGTCTGGACTGCCCTCCACCTCGGCATTCCCGCTGTCGTCGTCGGGCTCGGTGCAGGGCTCGCCGCGGTGGGGTTCCGGTGGCTCATCCAAGCCGCCACCCAGGTTTTCAGCGGTGCGGCGGACTACTCGGCCACGATCGGGCATCCCGCGAACCCGTGGGTGCCGTGGCTCGGTGGCGCGTTCGTGATTATCGCCCCCGCGATCGGCGGTGCGATCTACGGCCCCCTCGTGCAGAAGTTCGCACCCGAAGCCCGCGGCCACGGCGTCCCCGAAGTCATGTTCGCGGTGGCGAAAAACGGCGGCAGGATCCGCCCCCAGGTCGCCGTCGTGAAAGCCCTCGCCTCCGCGATCACCATCGGCTCCGGCGGCTCGGTCGGGCGTGAAGGCCCCATCATCCAGATCGGGTCAGCCCTTGGCTCCACCCTCGGGCGCCTGCTCAAGATGCCGGACGACCGGCTGAAAACCCTCGTCGCCTGCGGTGCCGCAGGCGCCATCGCCGCGACTTTCAATGCTCCCATCGCCGGCGTGTTCTTCGCTCTCGAGATCATCCTGCGCGATTTCACCGCCCGCTCCTTCGGCGTCGTCGTCCTCGCTTCCATCAGCGCCTCCGTCGTCGGAAGGGCACTCCTGGGCAGTAACCCATTTCTTTCCCTGCCGTCGTTCACCGTCCACGCGAACATCGAGTACGCCCTCTTCGCCCTCCTCGGAATTATCGCCGGGCTCGTCGGCGTCGGCTTCACCCGCGTTCTCTACGCGATCGAAGACCTCTGCGACTTCCTCTGGCGCGGACCCGAATGGCTCCGACCCGTCGCCGGCGGCCTGCTCCTCGGCGGCTTGTTGTTCGTGCTGCCGCAGATGTATGGCGTGGGCTACCCGGTCCTTGACAACGGCGTCGCCGGAAAGTACGCCCTCGGATTCCTGCTCGTGCTCCTTGTCGGGAAGATCATCGCGACCAGCCTCACCCTCGGGATCGGCGGCTCCGGTGGTGTCTTCGCCCCGTCCCTGTTCGTTGGAGCGATGCTCGGCGCAGCATTCGGACAGGTCATCGGCCTCATCGACCCGGCCCTCGCCGGTCAAGCAGGCGCATTCGCCATCGTCGGCATGGGCGCCACCATGGCCGGAACAACCCGCGCACCGATCACCGCCGGAATCATGCTCTTCGAACTCACCGGCGACTACAGCATCATCCTCCCGCTGCTGTTAGCCATCGTCTTGGCCACCGGAACGTCACGGCTTCTCGGCAAAGACACCATCTACACCCTCAAACTCCGCCGCCGTGGCATCGACCTCGACGCACCCGCGGCGCCCTCAGCCCCGCCACCCGCAATAGTGGATCGCTCAACACGCAGGGTGGCAGACGCTATGCGCACCGACGCGCCATTCCTCCGAGCCACGGAGCCGCTTAGCGACGGGCTCCTCACGCTGCTGTCCTCCGGCCGCCCTGCTCTCGCGGTGACCGACAACAACGGCCGCTACCTCGGCGTCCTCTCTAGCAAACCCCTCCCGTCCCTTGCTAGCGATGCGACCAAGCATGACTGGACCGTGGCTGACGCTGTTGTCGAGTACCCCGTCTGTCTAGCCCCGATGACCCTCGCAGACGCACAGGCAGCCCTCCCGAATCACAGCGGCGACGCAGGACTGCCGGTGGTGGACACTGGACTGCGGCTCGTCGGGTGGCTCGACGCAGCCCAACTCGCAGGCCCCCACACCAGCAACCACCCCGCCCTCGAAACGGAGCCCGCATGAATGGGCAACGAGCTGTCTCCGGGGCGATAACCGGCGTAAGACCGTGAGAAAGCCTGCCTCGGGTGCGTTCGGCGCGCTGGTTCGCTTGAACGAGATCGACAAAATGATTGACCCTTCGGACATCGATATCCGCTTTTTGCGCGTTCGAGACGCGGCAGGCGACGTCATCGGCCGAGTCGAGGGCCTTGTCCTTGACCCGAGAGACTCACAAATCACGTTCCTCGAAGTCGCTTCTGGAACATTTTTTGGGCACGGCAAGTCGAGGGTCCTGTTCCCCGTCGGTCTTATCGCCTCGATCGAGAACGATGAAGTACGCCTCAGCGCAACCAACACCGCTCCGAACGCGTCACCCATTTACCGCCCTGCCATCATCGATGACTACCGCGTCTGACCATCTGCGCCTGTGCTCGATAAGGCCAGGCACCGACGTATCGTCGGACTTGCAGAGCCTCCAGGAACAGGGTGCCGAGACCGAATGTGACATGACTGCTTCGCCGTGAGTAGCTTCCTGATTAAACACCCCGGTACGTGCACCATCGAGCGACGCGACTACTTACTGAGGACCTTCAATAGGAAGCTCGAGCCGGCCTCGTGACGACGACAGCGGCCCTGCAGCATCCAGAAGCAGGCACGTCCTTAGCCGTTGGTCCTTAACATCAATTTAGCTCCCCAGCTGGTGCTGGTCGACTCGCCGGGTGAAAGATGTATCAGGTCTTGACCGGTGGCGAAAGCGTTCGGTGGGCAGGTCATGGGTTCAGTCCCCAACCCCTGGCGACGGCGGGGTTTTTCGAGGGTATCTGCCGTGTACAGCTCCACATAGGGGTAACTGCTGGCTACCCACAGTGACGCTGTGCGGTGGTCAGGGCCCGTGAGGTGCACCCACGCGCGGCCATTGTCGTCACGGGCGAGGTCCGTGAATGCGAAGTCAATCTTCTGGTTACCGAGTTTCCTTGGTGAGCGGAAGTCGAACGGGGTTCCTGCCACCGGTTCGGTGCCGGTGGGAAGTTCCCGCTCGGGATCCGTGGTGATCCTCGTCGCCGCGTCGAGCTGCAGGATGCAGTCATCGACCGTCTGATCGGTGCCGGGGGAGAGGTAGGGGTGCTGACCGCATCCGTAGGGCAGCGTGTCATGGCCGGCGTTGTGGGCGGTTGTCGTGACGGTGAGTCCGTCTGGGCCGAGGGCGTATTCGATGCGCACATCGAGCAGGAACGGGTACCCCTCAAGAGGAAACAACCGGGTCCCCATGACGACCCGGGAAGTCTCGTGCTCCAGCATTTGCCAGGGACGCCAGCGGAGAAAACCGTGGATGGCGTCTTTCTTCGTGGGCTCGGTCAAGGCAACTTGGTAGTCGGTGCCGTGGTAGGTGTAGCGGCCATCGGCGAGCCGGTTCGGCCAAGGAATCAGCGGCGCCCCGTGGGCACCGTCGCACATCGCGTCCACCGGGTACGGCTGCAGCACCTCTCGGCCTGCGTCCGTGAAGGAGCGGATGCCGCCGCCGACTTCGACGATCGTGGCGACTTGCTCACCATGACGGATCTCGAATTGGGCACCTGAGGGAAAGGAAGTCATAGTGGCCAGTGTGCGCCGAGGACGAGTTCCTGGGGCGGGGCTGCCGGCCTGCGCGTGTCGCGATCAGTCGTCGTCGTCGCTGTCCTGGCTGCGGGCGACACTGATTTCCAGCGCCTGAACCAAGACGTAAAGGACTCCGGCAACAAATGGTGCCAGCAACCACGGGGCCACCCCGTGCAGGAGAAGGCTGAGGAGGATCGCTGATCCGACACCTGCGCCTACGGCCAGAAAGTCTGTTGCCGTGGACAGCAGCAGAACCCTCGTTTTCTCGGCCTTCGGTGGTGCATTGCTGAGGAACAACGCCACGACCACGTTCAGGATTGAGAACCCGGCGACCCGATGACGGCAAACCCGAATACTTCCGCTTCGGTGGGGTGAGGGCTTCTGGCGGATACGGCCCCGTACGCGGCAGTGATGGTGATCGAGTATCCGAACGCTTGCGTTTTGCCAGCGACCGACACATTCAACCCTCGCAGGTACCGCCTCACCAGGTGCCGGCGGTGATTAGTCACCGGCCGGACCGGCCCCTTGCGCTGAGACGGTGAGCTGCTCGCGCGGTGACGGCCATGATGGTCAGGGCCGGGTTGGCGCTCCCCTGGGTAGGGAGAACGCTGCCATCGGTGATCATCAGATTCGGAACCGCGAAACTGAAGCAATCCGAATCGACCACGCCGTTCGTTTCGTCCGTAGACATGCGGGCGCCGCCGACGAGGTGGGCGTTGCGGGTGATGGTGATGACTTCATCGGCGCCGGCCGCCTTTAGAATCCGTTCCATCACCCCGGTGGCTGCTTTCACGAGCTGTTTGTCGTTGTCGCATTGGGTGTAGGAGAAGTGCGCGACGGGGAGACCGTTGCGGTCTTTCTGGTCGGCGAGGGTGACCCGGTTGTCGGGCTGGGGAAGGAACTCGCAGAGCGCGCCAAGGCATGACCAGTGGATATAGTCGGACATGTAGTTGCGGAGGTCGGCCCCCCAGTAGCCCTGCGCCATGACGTGTTCTGCCCAGGTGATCGGCAGCGGAGAAACCGTTTGGATAGAAAAGCCCCGTTTGTAGGGCTTGGTGGGGTCGGTTTCGTAGAAGTCTTCGGTGCTGACCTCGGGCGGCGGCGCTTTGAACATGCGCACTTCCTGGTCAAAGCGGCCGGCGGTTTGCGGGGCACCTTGGACCATGAGGTAGCGGCCGACTTGATCGAAGTCGTTGCAGAGCCCGTCCGGGAAGCGAGCCGAGGTGGAGTTCAACAACAGCCGGGGGGTCTCGATCGAGTAGCCGGCGATCGCGACCATCCGTGCTTTTTGGAATCGTGATCGGCCGTCGCGGACGTAGTGCACCCCGGTAGCGAGCCCCGTTTTCTGGTCGATTTCGATGCGGGTGACCATCGAGTCGGCACGGATCTCGGCGCCGTGGGCGAGGGCGTCGGGAACGTGGGTGATCAACGGTGACGCTTTCGCGTTCACTTTGCAGCCCTGGAGGCAGAAGCCGCGGTAGATGCAGTGCGACCTGTTCCCGAACCTGCCGTTCGGGATTGCGACAGGCCCCACCTTCGCAGTGATTCCGGCAGAGAGAGCCCCGCGCTGGAAGAGTTCCCCATTGCCCGAGACGGGATGGGCAGTGTGGGGGTAGCTGTGCGGGTCTCCCCACGGCCAGTTCTCCCCGGCGACCGGCAGTTCGTTCTCGATGTCTTCGTAATAGGGGCGGAGGTCCGGATAGGTGATCGGCCAGTCAGCTCCGACACCGTCGTTCGTTTTCGTGCGGAAGTCGCTCGGGTGAAAGCGGGGGGTGTACCCGGCGTAGTGGACCATGGATCCGCCGACGCCGCGGCCGGAGTTGTTGGACCCGAGCGGGACGGCGTCTGCGCCGCCGATCTGGCGGGGTTCGGTCCAGTACAGCTTGTGCGATCCGGCCTCGTCGCTGACCCAGTCCTTCTCCGGATCCCAGAACGGGCCCGCATCCAGACACACAACATTCCAGCCCTGCCGGGCCATGCGCTGCATCAAGGTGGCGCCGCCGGCACCGCAGCCGATGATGACGAGGTCGACCTCGTCGGTGTCCTCGAATCGTCGCATGTCGCGGCGGAGACCGTGCTCCATCCCGGAGCCGTTCTTCTTCAACAGCCACGCGGACTCATTACGTTCTCGAACGTCGCGGTAGCTCATGAGTTGCTCCCTGATGTGTGGCCGCCGGAGACGGGATTGTCTTGTGGGTGGGCGTCTCGGACCTCGTAACCTTCAAGCTTGTCGACGCCGATGTTTTTGTACCCGCGGGGGTAGGCGGGGCCGGAAAAACCGATCTCGTTCCACGCCGCCGGGTGGGAGTAGAACGCGGTGGCCGCATATCTGGTCCAGAGACTCCACACGGCCTTTCGTGGCATGCCGTGCCACTCATCGCCCTCGCCCCCCTGGACGGAGGAGAGCAGCGCGTGTTGATTGTCCCAGGATGACTCCGCGAACATGCTGCCGGATTCGGCGACGGCGTCTTCGTCGAGAGCTTTCAGGGTGTCGCGCCACGCCTGTTCGTCGGGGGGCATTGTGTCGTAGTGCCAGCCATCGGTCTCGTCTTCCGCTAGCCGCCGGTCGACCATGCGGACCAAGTCAATGTTGGGTTCTCCAGGCGCCGCCTGTTGCCCGACCAACTGATCAAGGACGGCCTTCGCCGTGGCTTCTTCGGCGGGGGTGAAAAAGCGCACGTGGGGAAGGTCATGCAGCCGACTTCCGATGACAGCGAGAGTGGCGTCATCCCAATGCTTGGACTGATCCATGACGTCGAACCCGGGGAAACGGCCACCGCCGGACTCATCTGGCAACGGCAGGGTAGCGTCGCTCATTTCTCGCGCCGTAGAACAGCCGCAAGCAGGCCCATCCCACCGACCAGGGTGACCAGCAGGGGGGCAAGAAGTGGCGGCCCCATTTCCATGTTGTACCGGAAGTTCTTCCACCCGCCCGGTTTCTGGCCGATGCCGCGGGCGTGCAGGATTGTGCCCTGCAGGCCGTTGGCGACGACGATGGTGCTGGCCACGGGGAGGACCGTCTTGGCGAGGCGGTAGCTGGCGAACCCGGCGACCCCAGAGAGGGCACCGATCGGGCCGACGATGATGGGGGTGTACATCCACCGGTTCCCAAAGCTTGCTTTGTCGTGTTCGAAGAAGATTTCCGCGGTCGTCACCACCGCTCCGACCGCCGTCAGGACGGACAGGGTGCGTTCAAAACGGCCGTGCCGGACATTGCCGATCAGGCGGTCAACACCGCGAACCGGGTGTTTCACCGAGCGTGTCAGGAGGGTCGTGCGGGACATGGGGTCCTTCCAGATTGTGGAGCCAATGTGGTGGCAGGTGTCGGGTGCGCCGGAAGTGCGCGGTATGGGTCAGTCTGGTGCGAGTGACGGCATCGTTGCGATCCCAAAAGTGTGCCGGAGGGCGGAACGTGCGGCGTACCAGCCGGCCAACCCATGCACGCCGGGACCGGGCGGGGTCGACGAGGAACACAGATACATTCCGTCGACCGGGACCCGCCACGGGTCTGTGGAGAGGATAGGGCGGGCGAGGAGCTGATGAAGGCCCGCACGTCCTGCGGCGATGTCACCGCCGACGTAGTTGGCGTCGTACTGCTCGGTGCCTGCGGCGGTCCGCTGATGGGTGGCGAGGATGGTGTCCCGGAAGCCGGGGGCGAAGCGTTCGATCTGGCGGATGATGGTCTCAGTCTGGTCAACGTTGGAGCCGGTGGGGACGTGCGCGTATGTCCAGAGGACATGGCCGCCCGCGGGGGTGCGGCTGGGATCCAACGGGGTGGGTTGCGCGGCGAGGACGTAGGGTGCGGCTGCGTGTTGTCCGTGCGCGACCTCCCGTTCAGCGCGGGCGATATCGGTGCGGCTGCCGCCGACGTGAACCGTCCCGGCCTTTGTGAGTTCTGCGACGGCCCAAGGCACGGGTACGTTGAGGGCGAAGTCGACTTTCGCGGTTCCGCTGCCGTACCGGAACCGTTCCAGGCGCCTCCGGTACAGGTCGGGGAACCGGCGCCCGCTAATGCGAAGCAGCTCTCGTGGTGACACGTCGAACACGACCGCGCGGGCGCCATCCAGGGAGCCGATGTCATCCACCTGGTGGTCGGTGATGACCTCTCCACCGTGCTGTTCGAGGTCGTCAATGAGCGCGTGGGTGATGGCCTGGCTACCACCCACAGGGACCGGCCAGCCGCGGGCATGGGCGTAGGTACCAAGTGAAAGCCCGGCAGCGGCCGCGGCAAGGGCGGGGAGCGGCAGGATCGCATGCGCCATCACCCCGGTCAGCATCGCCGGCGCGACATCCTCTTTGAACCCGGTGCTCCAGAGCCTCGTGCCCTGCTGAAAAGTGCGACATGCGAATTGCAGGGCCGTGCCCGGATGGCGAGGTGCCCGAAGCAGTGAGGACCCGGCTAACCGGGCAACTTGGTCGGCATGCTCGACCAGGGGGCCAAACAGGCGCCGCCAGGTAACACCGTCCTGGCCGAGCCCGTCGACGGTGCGTTCCAAATCGCGGTAAGCGATGCCTGCTTGCCGGTGATCGAGGGGGTGGGCGTAGGAAATGTCCGGGGTGACCAGGGGGATCCGTTCGGCGAGCCGGAACTGGCGGAAAAACGCCGACGCGACCGCCATCGGATGCACCGCCGAACAGTTGTCGTGCAGAAACCCGGGCAGGGTGAGTTCGCTCGTTCTCGCCCCACCTCCCGCGGTCGGTTTCGCTTCGAAGACTTGCACGGCGAGGCCAGCGCGCGCCATGGTCACGGCGGCCGCGAGACCATTGGGTCCTGACCCGACGACGACTACATCCGGCTGGTGCATCATGTCGTTTCCTCAGGGGTTCGGGTGAGGGTGGAGGCGGTTTCGATGAAGAGGGCGTCGACGAACGCTTGGGGGAGGTTGCCGCGCATTTGTCGTTGGGCGACGTCGTATTCTTCGGAGAACACCCCGGGGGTCCCTCTGGCGGCCCGGTTCCGTTCGAACCATCGTGCGGCCTCAACCGGCCGCCCCTGTTGATGCAGGGCAAGAGCGGTCATGAATCCGCTCAGCAGGAAGGCTCCTTCGCTGTCTCCGAGAGGCCCGGGACTTTGCCGGAACCGGTACATGAACCCGGTCCCGCCGAGCTCGTCTAACACTGCGTCAAGGGTCGCGATGGTTCGCGGGTCATCAGCAGGAAGGGCCCCGCGGACGGCGGGGATGAGCAGCGCGGAGTCGACTCGGTCATCGGTGGGGGTCCGCTGCCACCGGCCCGACGGGTGCAGGCCCGACTGGGCGGTGTCGGCGAGGATGGTGTCAGCCAGGGCACTCCAGTCCGCACCGCGACCTGTGCCTGCGTGGTCGGCGATGGCGCGGAGCCCGGCAACGCACGACAACCGGGAGTGGGTCCACACCTGGTCGTCGAGTTCCCAGATCCCGGCCTCCGGCTGGCCCTGTTTGGCCCGGATGACCTCAATTGCTAGCTCGACGGCTTTCCACCCGTCCGGCGGGAGTCGGTCGTGGCCTGCTGTGCAGGCGAGCAGAAGGAGGGCTTCGCCTAACGCGTCGAGTTGGAATTGCTGGTTTACCCAGTTGCCGATTTTGTCGGTGCCGCCCGGGTATCCCGGCAGGCCTAACTTCTCCTCATCCGGGACAGGCCCGCCGTCCGTGGTGTAGGCGGGCTTCAGATCTTTGCCATCCGCGAGAAGCCGTCCGGTGACGAAGGTGACGGCGTCGTCGAGGAGGGCGAAGTCGCCAACGGACGCGGCAGCCTGACCGGCGTAGCACTGGTCCCGGATCCACGCGTACCGGTAGTCGTAGTTACGGTTCTCCCCGAACCGTTCCGGTAACGACATGGTCGCCCCGGCGACCATGCCGCCGCCCCGTGTCGTCAGTCCGTGAAGGACCGCCAACGAGTGCCGGACGTCCTCATCCGCCAAGGTCCCGGTCACGTCCGGAACAATCATCGACCAGGATGCTTCAGTTGTCCGCCATGCCTCGTCGGCGTCGATCGGGTCTTCGAGGGGCTGTTCGGAGAGTTCCAGGACAAGGTCAAGGCGATGGCCGGCTTTGACGGTGACCGTGGCGGTCAGAGAACCGTTATCACTGCGGGTGGCCTGTGGGGCGCCACTCCACCGCACATGCAAGGGGCCGGTCCGCCCGGTCCACGTGCCGTCTTTGAGAGCCGCGCGGGTGAAAGCGTGCTTCCCGAACCCGTGCCGCGGATTCAGGACAACATGCACCTGGACATCCTGGTCCCCAGCGATGATCCGGCGAAGAAGGACGACTTTGTCAGCGTCGCCTGGGTAGGCGAGGGCGTCACGGCATTCGATTCGTTGGGTGGGTGTCGTCCACCGGTTCCGCCAGATAAGGGACCCGTCCTCGTAGTGGCCTCCCCACACAAATGCGTCAGCGGTCGGGGTGACCGCGTAGATTCCGCCGCCGCCGATCAGGTGGGAGAACACGGCCGGGGAGTCCCAGCGGGGCGCGCAAAGCCAGGAGATGTCCCGCGGGGGCCGATGAGCATGCCGCGTTCTCCGTCACCGCTGAACGCGTACTCGCGGAGGACGAATAGAGGGTAGTCGTGGAGGAGGGTCACCGTGTCTCGCCGCCGGCGAAGACCACAGCGATGGCCGCGTTGACGGTCGCGGAGGTCTTTCGGCGGGGGTCCGTGGCGGCGACGGCGACCATCGTGCCGGCGTGGATGACGTCAACCACGGCTCCGATCCGGTGCGCTATCCGATCCTTCGCCATCAGGAGGATGACGGCTTGGAGGAGGTGGCGTGCTCCGAGGATTCGGATGAAGATCCGCTCCCGAGCGTCGGCGGGATGTCCGAGGAGATGCTCTGCGACCTGGTTGGGGAGGAGCAGTTCAGTGAGCCCCAACGGGGCGCGGACGACTTCCAGGGTGGTGGCTCGAGTAGTCATTTATTTTGTCTTTCCGTCGGAGAGGTCATCGACGTCAGCGTCGGAGGAGTCCTTCAGAGGCCCCACCCCTTTGGGGCGGCCGGCCTCGGGGTGGTTGAGGTCAAAGGCGGGGCTTTCGGAGCGGATCCGGGGGATGGTGGTGAAGTTGTGCCGCGGCGGCGGGCATGAGGTTGCCCACTCGAGGGATCGGCCGTACCCCCACGGGTCGTTCACTTCCACTTTTGGTGCGTTGCGGGCGGTGATGTAGACGTTGTAGAAGAAGGGGAGCATGGAGATGCCGAGCAGCATGGCGCCGGTGGTGGAGAGCTGGTTCATCCAGGTGAATCCGTCGGAGGGCTGGTAGGTGGCGTATCGGCGGGGCATACCGAGGACGCCGAGCCAGTGCTGAATGAGGAAGGTGGTGTGGAAGCCGATGAACAGTAGCCAGAAGTGCATTTTCCCGAGGCGCTCGTTGAGCATCCGGCCCGTCCACTTGGGCCACCACAGGTAGAACCCGGCGAACATCGCGAAGACGACGGTGCCGAAGACGACGTAGTGGAAGTGCGCCACGACGAAGTACGAATCGGACACGTGGAAATCCAGTGGTGGCGAGGCGAGGATCACGCCGGTGAGCCCGCCGAACGTGAAGGTGATCAGAAAGCCGATGGCCCAGAGCATCGGCGTCTCGAAGGTGATGGACCCAGCCCACATGGTCCCCACCCAGTTGAATATTTGACCCCGGTAGGGACTGCGATGAGCATCGTCATCAGCGAGAAGAATGGGAGGAGGACGGAGCCGGTGACGTACATGTGGTGCGCCCACACGGTCACGGAGAGGGCTGCAATCGCGATCGTGGCGTAGACGAGGGTCTTGTATCCGAAGATCGGTTTGCGGGAGAAGATCGGGATCGTCTCCGAGATGATGCCGAAAAAGGGCAACGCGATGATGTACACCTCGGGGTGTCCGAAGAACCAGAAGAGATGCTGCCAGAGGATCGCCCCGCCGTTGGCGGGGTTGAACACGTTCGCATCGAACACCCGGTCGAACCCGAGACCGAACAGGGCAGCGGCCAGGACCGGGAATGCCATGATGACAAGGATCGAGGTCACCAGGGTCGTCCAGGTGAACTGGGACATGCGGAACATTGTCATTCCGGGGGCGCGCATGGTGATGATGGTGGTGATGAAATTGACCGCGCCGAGGATGGTGGAAAATCCGGTCAGTGCGAGGCCGAATACCCACAGGTCCCCGCCCACGCCGGGTGTGAAGGTGGTGTCGGAGAGGGGCGCGTAGGCGAACCACCCGAAGGACGCCGCCCCGTACGGGGAGAAGAACCCACTCACGACGACGATCGCGCCGAAGAAGTACAACCAGAAGGCGAACGCGTTCAGCCTTGGGAACGCGACGTCGGGTGCTCCGATCTGCAGTGGCATCAGGGCATTGGCGAACCCGGAAAAGAGGGGGTGGCGAACAGCAGCAGCATGATGGTGCCGTGCATCGTGAACAGCTGGTTGTACTGCTCTTTCGTCGCCACCACCGAGAGGCCCGGTTCGAATAGTTGCGCCCGAATGATGAGTGCCAGCACCCCAGCGATCAGAAAGTAGCTAAATGAGGTGATCAGGTACATGTTCCCGATCACTTTGTGATCCGTCGATGTCGCCCAGGAAACGATCCGGTTGCCCTTGCGGCCGACGCGGGTCGTGACGAACCGGCCGTCTGCCATTCCGGGCGTGGACGAAGCGGTGGTGGGTCGGGGGCGTGGGTGGTCATCTGCTGCGCCAATCAGTCGGAAACAGGGGCTGATGAAACATGCCCGAGGTTTAAAGGAGGCCTGCCTCGAAAGGGATGAGGTGGCATGGCTTTCACACTGGTTTTCTCTGAACCTTTTCTACGGCGTCTTTGCAGGGACGATGGCTGGCAGGTCGGGGGCAGCCTGGCGTGACACTATTCCTCCAGAATCCCCAGCGTCAATGTCCCCGGAGCATCAGCCAGTTGGGCGGTGAGTGGGGAAGGGTCCGAGTCGGCGCAGGACGAGGCAACGAGGGAAACCGATTGGCGGCATCATGTGGTGCCGGGCCCTGCTGTTGCGGGCAGGGGAAGTGTTTGTTGAATGTCGGTGGTGCCTTGTCGGGCGGCTCGGATCATGGAGTTGCCGACGGAGACGAGGGGGACGGCGAAGAATCCGCCGGGGATACCGGCAAGGGTCGTGCCGGCGATGACGGCGAGGAGGATGCCGAGGGGGTGGATGGCAACGATCGATCCCGTCAGGAACGGGTGAAGGACCCCCCCTCGAGCTGTTGGACGAGGATGACGATGCCAAGCATGACGAGCGCCGCCACCCAGCCCTTGAACAGCAGAGCGATAAGGACCGCGAGGGCTCCGGCAGCGAACGCGCCGACGACGGGGATGAACGCCCCAATGAACACGATGACGCCGATGGGCGCCGCCAGAGGCAGACCGAGGATGAAGGCACCGAGGCCGATGCCGGCAGCGTCGGTTGCGGCGATGACGATTTGGATGCGTATGAAGTGGGTGAGGGTTTGCCAGCCCGCCTCGCCCGCGACGCTGAGCCGGGGTTGAGCTTTCCTGGGGAACAAGGTGACCACCCACTGCCACATGCGTCGTCCACCCGTGAGGGTGAAGATGGTGACAAAGATGACAATGAACAGACCTTCACCGAAGTCGACGAGTCCACCGCCGGCGACGGCGAATCCTGCTTCGAGCTGTGCGGCGTGGCCCTCGATGAACGAGCGCACCGTGGACCCAACGGTGTCAACGTCCAGGGTGGGTAGTTGCAGGGTGCTGTGCTTGGCGAAATGTTGGAGTTGCTCGACCACCGCTACGGCGCGGTGTTGCAGGCGGGGCAGGGACGCTTGCACCCGCCACAGCACCAGAAACACCAGGACCGCGATACCGGCGAGGACAGCGACCAAGCTGGCGATGACGGCTACCCATTTGGGCCAGCCGTGTCGTTGCAGCCAGTTACTGAATGGGACCAGTAAAGCGGACACGACAATCCCGATCATCAAGGGAATAACGACATTCGATAACCGCGTCGCGACCCAGAGCGCGGCCGCGATCGCAGCTCCCACCACCAGAAGGCGCCCGGCGAACGCGGCCGCAACCCGTAACCCGTCTCCGGAACCCGAAGGGCGTGGTATCGAGTCCACGGCCGGGGATGACGGTGCGGGCTCCGGGCCAGCGACGCCGGTCATGCCCGGGGGCCGGCGTAAGGCGGCAGGACACCGTCTGAGAGTTTCTGGGAGGAGATCCAGACGGATTCCGGGAGGGTGTCGATTCCGAGGGTGACGTCCTGTGAGGAGCGGATCTTCGCGATCTTGTGAATCATCGACCCGAAGCCAACCTTGGCGATGATGTCCGCGACCGACAGGATCACCTGCATCCAAGTGATGATTGCACCCCCGTGCCCCCACCCTTGCAGCCCGAAGATCACCGGGTACGCCAGCCACGTCACAACCAACAAAATGCCGGCGTTGCGGAGGGTGCTGGCGGCTTCCGTCCCGGCCAAGTCCCGGCGCCCTTTCGCGACGACGTAGACGATGAGGACGTACAGGATGACCATGAAGATGCCGGAGATGATGCCCCACAGCCACAGGGCGCCCATGTTCGTTCCGGAGTCAATGACCACCCCGCCGATGTAGCCGGTGGAGATCATCAGGAACGCGGCCCCCACACCAATAAAGCGGAGACGACGTGCCGCTGCACCCGCGAGGGTGGCGACGGCGAGCAATTCGATGATCAGCAACGGCACGGTGACGGTCCAGTCGAAGTACCTCGGCGCCCAGGACAGGATCGCGTTCGAATCGGGAACCCAGGTGTTCCCGCGACGGTGGTAGCCGATCGCGAACTCGACCACCAGAAGCAGATAAGACAAAAACGCGATCCCCGTGATCGCCATGCCCGCGTAGATCCCGCCCCGGAACCGGGAGGTGACCTCGTTACGGGATGTCCACGATTTGACGAAGAACGCAAACAACGCCAGACCCGCGACGGAGAGGACGTAGATGATGATCGAATGCTCGGCCAAGGTGAGGTGAACTTGCCACGGGGCGTAACTGTCGAGCATGAGGTCCTTCCCAGAACGGTCAACGGGCATCGCAGGAACGCGACCTCCCCCAGATAACCGCAACAGGTGGGTGGCGTGTGTCACCCCTGGGGGTGATAAATTCGGCTGCATGTCGCCAGCTGAGGGTCCTGTTCGGGTGGCGTTGATCAATGACTATGAAGTCGTCCTCGCCGGCCTGTCCCAGATGTTGAGCCGGTACCGGAGCCGCATCGAGGTGGTGGAGATTCATGCCCGGACGAGGGTCACCGTCCCCGTGGATGTGGCCTTGTACGACACCTTCGGGCAGCCGGAAGACGACGCGGCCGAGGTCAGAAGACTCGCTGGGAACCCCAGGAACCGCCACATCGCCCTGTACACCTGGAAGGTGGATCAGGACCTGATCGACTCCGCCCTGGCTGCCGGGGCTCGCGGTTTTCTGGCCAAAAGTATGGCTGCGGTGGAACTGGTTGACGCGCTCGAGCGGATTGCGCACGGGGAGACGGTGGTCAGCGCACCGCAGCAACGTATCCGCCCTGCTCCGGCTGTGGAGTGGCCGGGCCGATCCATCGGGATCTCCGATCGGGAGTCCGAGATCTTGGCACTGATCACGCAGGGCAAACGGAACATCGAAATCGCGTCTCTCACGCATCTCAGCGTGAACACCGTCAAAACTCACATCCGGTCCCTGTATGGGAAAATCGAAGCCGAAAACCGGGTCGACGCCGTCATTTGGGGAACCCAGCACGGGTTCCAACCCGACCACCGCAGCATCGACTTGTGGATGGGCGAGAAGGACTAAGGCTTATTTCGTCGGGTCCTCGGGCGGAGCGTCCCCAAAGAACTTTCCTCGTCGTCGTACTAGAGGAAAAGCCTGAGGTTCTAAGGCACGCTGTGGCCGAGGCGGCAAAAGTGGCGCCCATCATGTCTCCAACTTGCGGTAACTCGAAGTCCGGCAAATGCGGCGTATCGGGAGAGTGCAATGTGGCCAGATTCGGCCCACCGGAATGGGTGTCCGACCGGGCCGGCGACCGTGCTGGTGTGAGCGAGAAAAGCGTCATCGCGGGCCGCATCGGGATGGGTTTCCACGACAATGTGTCCTCCGACCGCCATCAGGTCTTTTGATCGGCGAAGGAGCTGTTCGGGGTTTCCTCCGATGCCAATGTTCCCATCAAGCAAGAGCAGCGTTCCCCAATGGCCTTCTTGGGGGAGTGGGTTGAACACGTCTGCCAGGATCGCCGGTAATTTCCGGCTGTGGGCGATCGCGATCGCAGCAGGTTCCGTGTCGACCTGAGCTGCTGCGGGGTTTTCGGACAGCGGATTTGGTGGTTTTCTACGCTGCCAGGGCTGGCTGCTGGTAACTGTAGTGGACTTCGTTTGGCCGCCGGTAGCCGAGGGCGGAGTGGCGCCGGCGGCTGTTGTAGAAGCCCTCGATGTAGGCGATGACATCCCGCCGGGCCTGCGCCTTCGTCGCATACACGGTGCGGTAGACGAGCTCGTTCTTCAACGCCGAGAAGAATGATTCGGCCATCGCGTTATCCCAGCACACGCCCGTTCTCCCCATCGAGGAACGCATCCCGAGACTGGTCACCAGGGCCCGGAACTCGGCGGAGGTGTAAACGCTGCCACGGTCCGAGTGCCAGATCGCGTCAGGGTCGATCCTGGTCGTGGCAGCCGCGTTTCGGAGGGCGTCGGCGACAAGTTCGGTGCGCATATGGTCAGCGATCGACCAGCCGACGACTTTCTTGGAGTAGCAATCGATCACGGTTGCCAGGTACATGAAGCCCTGCCAGGTGTGGATGTAGGTGATGTCGCCGACGAACTTCACCCCGGGCCGATCCGCGGTGAAATCCCGGTTGACCAGGTCCGGCAGGGTTGCGGCATCATCACCGTCGGTCGTGACCCGGAATGGGCGCGGCTGGCAGGCCACCAGGCCTTCCTGGCGCATGACCTTCCGCACCAGCTCGGGGGAACACCAGGTGCCCTCGTCGGTCAGGTCGGCGTGGACACGCCGATACCCGTACGTGCCGTGGGACGCGTCGAAGAAGTGCCGGATCCGTTGGGTGAGGGCCTTGCGGCGGCCCGCGGTCACGGACAGTGGGCGGGACGCCCAGTGATAGAAGCCCGAGGTCGACACCTGCAACCAGCGGCACATTCTCGTCACCGGGTGCGCCACGGACGGGTCGTTCTTCTGGGAGTCGATGTATTCGTACTTGCTCACTACCGCTGCTCCCGGGCGATAGTCAAGCGCTGGCTTTTTTTAGAAACGCGGTCTCCGACCGCAGCTCTTGGTTCTCCCGCTCGAGTTCTTTCAGACGCGCTCGTTCGGTCACCGTGAGCTCCGTGTCCGATCCGCCGTGGGCGTTTCGGTACTTCACCAACCAGTTCCGGAGGGTTTCGGGACCGACCCCGTAGGCCTCGGCGACTTCCCGGATCGGCTTCGAGGTGGAAATCACCTCGTGACACAACTCGTCCTTGAATTCCTGGGTAAATCGTCGACGCGATGCGGACATGCTGCTCTCTCTTCCAGTAGCGCCCACATTTTAAGAGGGCCCACCGTCCGAAAACTCCGCAGCAAATCACACCCCGGACGAGGCGGGCATGGCTTGCCGCGGCGGCGGCGGTCGCTGAGGGTCTTTCGACTCCACGCTGACGGCAATTATCCGGCTGGTTCTGATGGTGGGAGGCTGCGGTGTAGCTGGCCGGTGTGCCGGGCGCGAACAAAACAGTGGGTGGTGAGCTGTTTGGTAGCCGGATCCGTCAGTGGTGTTTCGGACCCACAGGACTTGGCTGGGCTTATTCTATGAAAGTACAGGAGAGCCAATTCATTTAGGTGCGTGGGTCGGTGTGTCTTGTGACTGTGTGTTTCTAGTTGCCGCGTGAGTGCGTGCGTGGTGGGTTGGGAGAGGGTCGCGGTGGCGCTTCCAGGTTGTGCCCGCATGGCGGTGCGGAGTGTCAGGGTTTGTGAGTCTGCTGGCATCGGCCTTTCGTGGTTTTAGACACCCATTCGGTGTCGCCGCGGCCGCGCGGGGCGCCTCCGATGTGAGGTTCCGAGGAGGGCGAGTCCTGCGAGGAGAAGCACGGTAGCGCCGATGAGCGGGCCGGTCGGGTTGCTGCCTGTGAATGCGAGTTCACTCGTGCCTGTTGACCCGTTCGAGGAGTTCCCGGGAACGGAGGTCGTCGATGTCGGCACCGTCGCGGAGGCCGGTGGTGTCGGTGTCGGTGTGGGTGTGGGCGAGGTCACGGCTGCGGCGCGGACAGTGACCGTGTAGATCGCGGACACGGACGGGAGCGCACCGTTCGATGCGGTGATGGTGACGGGTGTTGATCCTGCTGTCGTCGGGGTGCCGGTGATCTCGCCGGTGGTGGCGTTCAGGGTGAGGCCGGCCGGAAGGGTGCCGGAGGTGACCGTGTAGGTCGGTGTCGGTGTGCCGGTGGACGTGACCGTGAAGCGGTAAGGGGTTCCGACGGTCGCGGCCGTCGGTGTGCCGGAGGTGATCGCGGGGCTGGGCGTGGTGACGGGGGCGCTCCCGGAGGTACTCACGGGTGCGCAGCCTGTCGGGGTGGTGATCGTGTTGGTGTCGAGGGTCACGGCTGCGTTGTTGGCCAGCAGTCTGCCGACGACGGTTGCACGGGTGGTGGCAGTGATGGATTGTTTGGCCAGGATGGTGCCTTGGAACTGGGCGGCGCTGCCGAGGGTTGCTGAGCTTCCGACCTCCCAGAAGACGTTGCAGGCGGACGCGCCGCCGGTCAGGGTGATCCTGGTGCCTGATCCGATTTTCAGGGTGCTGGCGGCTTGGAACACCCAGACCGATTCAGCCGTTCCGGCCAGGGTCAGCGCCCCGTTGTTCGAGAGGGAGAGCGCCCCACCGGAGTAGACGCCTGGTGTCAGGGAGAGACCGTTGAGTTGGGTGAGCCCGGAGGTTGTGGGGGTCAGGCTGGCGGCGGCGTTGAAAGCTGTCGTCGTGTCCGCTTGCGCCCCGGTGGCGACCGCGTCGGTCTGATGCAGGGTCCCGGTCCCGGTGAGGGTTGCCGGTGGGAAGCCGGTGATCGACGTGCCGGGTGAGACTCCGACATCGCCGGCGATGACGGAGGGGCCAGTGTTGGTGATAGTGCTCGCACCGAGAACGCCGAATGGTACAGCTGTTCCGAGATCGATCGGCCCGTCGAGGGTGGTGGCGGCCTGCGCCGTCCCAGCAGCAGCGACGCTGAGGATTACACCGAGGACGATGGCTGTTCCGGCGGTGGGCACCGTCCGGCGAAAGAATGATCGAGTGAACACGCAAGGCCCCTGCCGACGTCGTGATTCGGGGAATCGGCCCACTGCCGGAATGCCCCTGCGAGTGTGATCGCTCGAAGACTCGAGCGGCAAAAGAGTAACGACGCGGCGCAAGCGACGCGTGTCCACCTCGCCCAAATCGAGGTCTCGGCTGGCACCGTGCGTGAGCGCGGCTGTTCCCTTCTGACAATAGGGGAACCTGAAATTGTCGCTACCCCCCGTACGGGGTCATGCATTGCGGCAGCGACGATGTGGATCGTGGTGGATGTGACGGGTCGGCTGCACGGTGGGGTGACATCTGATCTGGGTTGCCCGGGTGGGCAGCCTGGAACGATGTTCCCGTGCCAGAGCCCTACCCTGCTGACTTCCGTGAGGATGTCGTGCGCGTCGCGAAGAACGGCGAACCCGGAGTGACGATCGAGCAGATCGTGAAACATATCGGAGTCCACCTCGCGACACTTTAGACACGTTTGGGGTCTGATCCTCGCTACTGACTCGGGGTGTGGCTCTTCCAGAGGATTGTTTGGGCTTGTTGGGCGAGTTGCCGGAGTAGTTGGGTGTCGTCCGGGGTGAAGTGGCGGGGCTTGGTGTCCATGATGCAGAGCGCTCCGATCCGGTACCCGTCGGGGGATTCGATCGGATAGCCGGCATAAAACCGGACCCCTGGGCTTTCGGTGACGACGGAGTAGTGGGCGTAGCGGGAGTCGAGGGTGGTGTCTTCGATGACGAAGTGGGTGGCGCGGCGGATCGTCATGTCGCACAGGGACTCTTCCCGCGGGAGGGTGACGGGTTCCATGCCGGTGGCGGCGGGCATCCGTTGAGTATCGGTGTCGATCAGTGTCACGGCGGCGATGGACGTCCCGAATACCCGTTTCGCGGTCTCGGTCAGTGCGGTGATTGCGTGATCGGTGTCCCGGGTGAGGGGTGTGAGTCGGGTGAGGGCGTGTTGTCGGCCGATCTCGTCGGGTACTTCGGTTCGTGTGCCGTGCATGCTGGGGGCGTCGAGGAGTTCCGCGACCTTCGGGGCAATGTTTTTTGCCCACCGTTCGTAGGCGTGGGCGCCGTCTGGTTCGTACGTGTCGCCGTGGGTGAAGAGAACGAACCTCGCATGAGGCCGTGACGTCAAGAGGTCCTGGGTGGCGGCGTTCAACTGTTGCACGTGTCGGTCAACGACCCGCGCCAGGATCCTTGGGAAGTGGGGGTTGATGGCGAAGAACGGGATGGAGAGGACCACGGTGCCGGTTTCTTCGCCGGTGCCGTCTTTGATCCGGTCCAGGAGCCGGGTGATGTCGCGCCGCCAGCGGGCGACGGGAGTGAGGTTGAGGGCTTCGTTGGCGCCAAGGCTCAGAAGGATCGCGTCGAACCGGGACAGGTTCAGGTCGGCGATCGCGAGGAGGCTGGTGGCGGCGGTCATCTCGGCGGTGACGACGATGTCGACGTCGGTGGCCCTCCCGGTGAGGAGGGTGAGGTTGCGGGCGAGGTAGCCGGGGAGGCCGAGGTCGTGGGTGAGGACCCCACGACCGGTGGACGCCCCGTCGCCGGTGATGAGGATCCGGTCGGGGTCGGTTCCTGGGGCGTGGACGTGGGGGGAATCCGCGGCGACGACCGCGCGTCGCCACGAGTGAGCACTGGCCATCAGCCACCAGGCCACGAGTGGGCGGACGAGGAGGTGCACGAATTTATCCGCCATGAGGGAACTTTCCAGGAGTTCCTGACCGTCCGGGAAGAATGTTCCCGTGGCCGCTGATCGTGCTCCGGGAACCGGTGTCGGCGGCCAGGCCAGAGGGTCAGGTCCAGGGCTGGTGCCGCTCACAGCGAGGTCTAGGCCGTGACGTGACCGACGGGAACAGTGATGTCGGTCTTTGGACCGTAACGCTATTTCTCCTGGCCGAGCAATGCTCGTAGCGAACATCTCCGGGAAACGGGAACAGGTGTGGCCGGCCGCTGATACTTGTGCGGGCGGGATGGAGGGGCGTTCCGCGTTAGTGCGGGGTGCGGCCGGCACCAAGACGCACTTGCCGCAACAATGAGCAGGTGCGGGGTTGGGGACCGAAAAACGTTCTTAGAGGTCGCGCCGATAGGTGGGGTGTGGCGGTGACGTGGGGCGGGCACGAGCCCTGTTAAACACGGTTTCGGTCAAGATTCCGTGGCTTTTCAGGAGTGCCTCGTGCCTACCGTCCTACTCTTTCCTCATCGAGCCCATCTGGGCCCAGTTCGAAGCGCTCATTCCGCCAGTCATCGATGATCACCCCTTCGGTGGGCACCGCCCGCGGATCGCAGATCGGGTCGTCTTCGACAAGCTCGTGCAAGTACTCGTACTCGGCACCGCGTACGTGAAGATCGCCGACAGCACCTGCGACTCCGGCAAGACCCGTGAACTGCTGAGTACGCTCGGCTGCGCTTGGGTGATCAGTACCAAGGGCACTCCGCTGCAAACCGGCGCCCGCTGGGTCGTGGAGAGAACGAATTCGTGTCACACCCGCAGATTCCGCAAGCTCCAGATCTGCACCGAGCGCCGCACCCGCGTCATCGACGCGTTCATCGCCCTCGCCGCCGCGATCATCACCACCCGCAGACTCATCCGAGAAGCCTGGACCCGCTACCGCTGGGACACCAGACCCACCCGAACCATGACCCATCGGCGCGATCTCATACGCCTGGTTGTCAATGCTGTGAGGGAACCGGCGGTGGTACGGGCTACCGAGTAGGCGCATCCGTATCTCAGACCCCACCGGCGAAAGCGCCGGCCGGATCACGCGCGTCGCGGATCCTCACCCGTCCGGCCGGAGTAGGAGGGGTAGGCGTAACCGAAGCCCCAGAAGGGGAGAACGCCGTAATACCCGTACGTGTTTTCGTAGAAGTTGCTGGGCTCCTCTATCAGCTCCGGGTCATAGGCCGGTGCCCCCGCGACTTTGTCGCTGGTCTGGTTCAGGTGGACGGTTTCCGGGTCGATGTGGGTGATCGCATCGACGGGGATCAACGATTTCTCTTTACCGAGCCCAAGGAACCCGCCGGTGGTGACTTCGAGGAAGCGCACCCGTTGTTCTTTGTCGTCGATGAAGAGAGCATCGATTTTCCCCAGATCCTGGCCGTCCTTGTCAATTACGCGTCGTCCTCGGATGTCTTCCTCGGTGGTGTCGACGGTTTCGTCGGTGTCTTTGAGCCGGGTCAGGGGGCTGTGATCGGCGGGTGTCATGGTGTGGTCCTTCCAGACGGGTTGGTTGTGGTGATGCTTCGGTGTGTGCAGAACTTATTCTCCGCCTGAGGGGCGGGGGAGTGCCGGGGGTGGATGTTGACCCAGGAGGGGCGGAGGGCGCAGATTGCGGCGACGAGTGCTGCGGGGGCGAGGAGGCCGCAATATGTGGCGGTGAACCACGCCAGGGCGGTGCTCCATTGCAGGAGGTCAAGCCCGGTGAATGCGGCCACGCTCCCCGCGACGAAGAGGACACCGAACGAGCGGAGCCGTGACCGGTAGGGAGCGGATTCGGTGCCGGCCCGATAGGTTTTTGCATGCGCCGAAGCTGCCGCATCGTCCCCGGAGGTGCGTGGCGGAGCCATTCGTGACGTTGTCATCACGCTCCGCCCGTCATCAGGACGTCGCCCGGTTCTTCCGTGGTGTTGGCGGGGACGAGGGTCATGTCGCGACCGAGGAAGTCCTCGTATTTGAGGATTCGCCACGGATGTCGACGACGTTCGAATATGAGGCCATAGGGACGCTTGAAAATGAGGCCACCCAGACAGATTGGATGGGTGATTACTTTGGAAGATTGGGCCTTGATCAGGAGGCTTGTCGCGGACGGTGTCCCGCAGCGGCAAGTCGCTAAAGATTTGGGGATCGGGCGGGCGACGGTCGCGAGGGCTGTGACGTCGACGAGTCCGCCGAAATATGAGCGGCCGCCGCAGGAGACGTCGTTCTCGCCCTTCGAGGCGCGGGTGCGGTCCTTGTTGACCGAGCACCCGCAGATGCCCGCCACGGTGATCGCGGAACGCGTCGGCTGGTCGGGATCGATTACCTGGTTCCGTGACAACATCCGGGGCCTGCGCCCTGAGCAGGCCCGCGTGGACCCGGCGGATCGTTTGGTCTGGGAGCCAGGAGACGCCGCGCAATGCGACCTCTGGTTCCCACCGAAGAAGATCCCCCTCGAGGACGGGACCTCGAAACTGTTGCCGGTGCTGGTGATCACGCCCGCGCATTCACGGTTCGTCCTGGGCCGGATGATCCCGACGAGACACACGGAAGATCTTCTGTTGGGGTCGTGGGAATTGCTTCAGCAGTTGGGTCGGGTCCCGAGGCGGCTGATTTGGGACAACGAGGCCGGTATCGGTCGGGGACCGCGCCGCGCGGCCGGGGTGGCGGAATTCATGGGGATGCTGGCGTCGAGGCTGGTGCTGCTGAAACCACGGGATCCGGAATCGAAGGGGATCGTGGAGCGCCGCAATGGCTGGTTCGAGACGTCGTTCATGCCAGGCCGCACGTTCGTGTCGCCGGCAGACTTCAACATGCAGTTCACCGACTGGCTGAACCTTGCGAACTCGAGGATCGTGAGGACCGTGAAAACGCGGCCGGTGGATCGTCTGGACGCGGACCGGGCCGCGATGCTGCCCCTGCCGCCCGTCGCGTTGCAGGTGGGCTGGAGAAACAGGGTCCGTCTCGGGCGGGACTATTACGTCCGAGTGGACTCCAACGATTACTCCGTCGACCCGACAGTGATCGGTCGCCTCGTGGATGTCACCGCGGACCTGGACCAGGTCCGAGTCCGGCTCGAAGGCCGGGTGATCACCCAGCACGCCCGGGTCTGGGCTCGCGGCGCCACGATCACCGACCCCGCCCACGTCGCCACGGCAAAGATCCTGCGGGAGCAGTTCCAACAGCCTCGTGCGGTCGTCCCGGACGAGGACCTGTCTCGAGACCTGGCCGACTACGACCGAGCATTCGGGCTGACCGGGACCGGAGCGATCTCATGACCACGCCCACCGACGCGTTGAAAGAGATCACCTACCTGGCAGGGGCCCTCAAGGCGCCGCGGATCCTCGAGGCCGCAACCCGGCTCGCCGACCAAGCCCGAGACGCCGGCTGGACCCATGAGGACTACCTCGCTGCCGTGCTCGAACGGGAAGTGTCCGCCCGGAATGCTTCCGGCGCCCAGCTGCGGATCCGCGCTGCGGGTTTCACCGCCCACAAAACGATCGAAGACTTCGACTGGGACGCTCAACCCACCATCCGGCAAACCATCGGCGCCCTGTCCTCGGGCGGGTTCCTCACCGAGGCCCGAAACGTGGTCCTCTTGGGGCCTCCTGGCACCGGGAAAACTCACCTCGCGACCGCGCTCGGCATCATTGCCGCGCGCAACGGGCACCGGGTGCTGTTCGCGACCGCGACCGACTGGGTCACACGCCTCACCACCGCCCACCAGCAGGGCCGCCTCCCCGCCGAGCTGGCCCGGTTGAAACGCTACGGACTGATCATCGTGGACGAAGTCGGCTACCTCCCAATCGAGCAAGACGCGGCGAACCTGGGCCCATGGCCGGTGTTCCCGGCCAGGGAGTCTTTCAACTTGTCTCGTCCCGCTACGAGCACGCCTCCCTCATCCTGACCTCGAACCTCGCGTTCTCCAGCTGGGGTGGTGTCTTCGGCGATCAAGCCGTCGCCGCCGCGATGATCGACCGCATCGTCCACCACGCCGACGTCATCACCCTCAAAGGCGCCAGCTACCGTCTCCGCGGTCGCGGGATCGACAGCCTCCCCAGCATCAAAACCCAAGAACAGGCACACTAGAAACCAGAACCAGTGGCCTCGAATTCACCCGCCGCATCGGCCCCAAATTCGAACGTCGCCGACACTCTGGTCCCCCTTTTTATCGGTGAGCCAGGGTTCTGCCGCCCCGTCAACCGTGTCGAGTGCGAGACTGGCGCCCCAGCAAAGCCGCTGACAATGCTGCGAGTACCGCGCCAGCGAGAACCACCACCGTCGGCGGTCCGATCGAAAGCGCGGCAGCCCCAATAGTCGCACCAGCAAAGATGGCCAGGTTGAAGCTCGAGTTGATGACGCTGGGCGCAAGTCGCTCCGCCCCGACAAAGGAAGTTATCCCGATGCTCTGGATCAGCGGAACCAACGCGCCGTAGCCGAGTCCCCATACCCCCATTCCCACGAATGCGAGCGCCGACGAGGACTGCGGCTGCACTCCGAGCCCTATGAGGGCGAGTGCGCCAGAAATCAGAAGTGCTGCGACTGCCGAGGCTAGGTGCGGCGCGACCTTGTGGGCGATGCCAGCTAGTGCGGAGCCGGCGGCCGCGCACACACCGAAGGCGAAGAATGCTGCGGCAATCCCACCCTGGTTGAGGCCGACGTGATGAAGGAACGTGGCGATGTAGGTGTAGGCGAGATAGTGACCCGTGAGAAGAAGCGTGATCAGCAGCGCCGATGCCACCACCGGTCGTCGAGCAAGAGTCTTCACCTGGTCGCGAGTCCCGGACTGCGGCTCCGGTCTGGAGCGAGGAAGAAGGATGGCAAAGAGGGCGGCGGCAATGAGCAGGAGGCCACTTGCGACGAGGAAGATATCGCGCCAGCCAAATACTGCGCCAAGAGCTGTGCCCAGCGGAACCCCGAACGCGAGGCCGCACGTGACCCCTAACCCGATGATCGCCAACGCGACACCCCTGCGTGCTGGCCCGGACAGCTCTGCAGCAGTGACGAAAATGATGCCGAAAAAGGCGGCATGCACCCCGCCGCCAACCGCTCGAAACACGACTGCCTCGACGAAATTGGTCGAGAACGCAAATCCCACATTCGCGATTGCGAACCCTGCCGCAAGGATGGCTAACGTCCACCGACGAGATAGCGAGGCCAAGGCGACGCCCAGCGGGATGGAGCCAATCGTCACCACGATGGCATACACCGACACGAGGGTCCCGGCAGTTCCCTCACTCACGCCAAAACTGTGGCCGATCCGAGGCAGCAGGCTCACCGGTAGAAGCTCAGTTGACAAAGCAACAAAGGTTCCGGCAGCAAGCACGAGCAGCGAAGCGAACGGCAGACGACCGGACATCCATCACCCTCCTCGCTGGCCTTGCGGATCTCACATCCGGCACAATCAACGAGACAAACCCGCCATCTGCTGATCGAATCTATTTTCGCCGGTATTTTGGCATCGGTCCCCCGGCGGTCGAGTGTTCTCGAGGGGGAACGGGCCTAAAAATGAGTCCAAGCTCTTAAAAGGCAGGAAACAGGGCATGAGCAGCGCGACGCAGCCGACGACCGAGGGGCCTGGCGGTGCCTCGGGTGCGGTGGCTGCGAGACGGGTCAACCGGGGAAACGCGATCCCGGCGTAGCGGTCCGGCCCGGAGTTGGCGGCGGCGGAGTTGGCGGACGCGTCAATCTCGGAGAACACCCGGAGGGACGCCTTCATCAGATAAATAGGAAGGACACCGCAAAAGAACCCTCACCGGAAGATCGGGATCGGAATCGAGGCCGTGCCGGTGGCGGTGGCTGGAGGCTAGTCAGAGAGAGGATTTTGTTCCGAGCGTGGAGGTATCCGAGAGTCGTGCTCCCCATGTTGTTGTGATCGACTCTCCTGATGGAAGCCGGATCAGATTTTCGCCGGTTGCGTAGGCGTTTGGTGGGCAGGTCATGGGTTCGGATCCGAGACCTTTCCGGCGTCGGGGTTCTTCGAGGGTGTCCGCCGTGTACAGCTCGATGAAGGAGTAGGTGTGGTCGACCCACAACGACGCGGTTTGTTGGTCTTGACCGGTCAGGTGCACCCATGCGCGAGCGTCACTGTCGCGGGCTAAGCCGGTGAATGCGAAGTCGATCTTCACGTCGCCAATCTTTTTGGGTGCCCGAAAATCGAAGGCTGTCCCCGCGACTGGTTCGGTGCCGGTGGGCAACTCCCGTTCGGGGTCCGTTGTGATGCGGGTGGTCGCCTCGAGCTGCAGGATGCAGTCGTCAACCTGGCCGGCGGCGCCGGGGGAGAGATAGGGGTGTTGCCCACAGCCATAGGGGAGGGTGTTCTGACCGGAATTGCGCGCTGTGGTGGTGACGGTCAGTCCGTCGGGTCCGAGGGTGTACTCGATGCGGACGTCGAGTACGAAGGGGTACCCCTCGAGGGGGAATAGCCGGACCGCCATCACCACACGATGTTCCTCATGCTCGATGGCGATCCAGGGGCGCCAGGACAGGAAGCCGTGAATTGCGGTGTGTGTGGTGGGCTCGGTGAGAGCAACTTGGTAGTCGGTTCCGTTGAACGTGTACCGCCCATCGGCGAGCCGGTTCGGCCAGGGGATCAGTGGTGTCCCATGGGCGCCGTCGCGCATCACAGCCGCAGCGTACGGCTGCAGCACATCTCTACCGGAGTGCGTGTAGGACCGGATTCCGCCGCCGACTTGGACGATTGTGGCCCTCTGCTCACCGTGTCGTATCTCGAACTGGTCACCCGATGGGAAAACACTCATGGTCGCCAGTGTGCCCCCGGTCGGGACGACGCGGTAACTTTCGGCTCGAGAGCGGCACGGGAGCTCGTCGAAATTGGCTCACCACCCCACGGGACGTGACCATGCTGCCCTTGTCCGGAAGCTGAACGGTTACCGTGCATGAAGGGGGCGGGTCGGCGGGGAACCTCATGCTTTCCGGCGAGGTTCTCTGCGGGGTGTGGGCGACGTCTTCAGCTGAGTGAGAGGGTGACGCTGGCGGCGATGCCGAGGCAGATGCCGCCGAGCTGGATCATGGTGAGGCGTTCGCGCAGAACGATGCTCGCAAGGAGGATGGTTCCGACCGGGTAAAGCGCGTTGAGGACACTGACGGTGGGAAGAGTCGTCGGCGTGGGACTCACGTGAAGCGCGGCCTGGATAAAGACGTTCGCCGCGGCGTCGAGGACTCCGCAGGCGATCACCATGAGCCAGAAGCTGCGGCCGAGCGTGGGCGTCTGCGACCCGGGTGCCGAGGTTGGGGCCCTCCGCCGCTTCGTGATGAGCAGTGCCGCGACCATCAGGAGTGCCTGTGCCGCCCTCGCGACGACGAGAGGGGCGACCCCCTCAGCCGGAGAGGTCATGTCATACGCAAGGACAAGCCCACCGAACCCGCAGCCGGCGACCGCGGCCATGAGAAGACCGCGGAGAGTCACGTGGGCCCCTGAGGTGTTGCGGCTGACGCTCACGAGAACGACCGCCAGGATGGCGACGACGATTGCCGCGATCGCGACCGGAGACAGGCGCGTTCCGAACGCGACCGCGGCAACCACGGGCAGGATCGCGCTGAACACGCTCGTGACCGGCGACAGCACACTCATGGGCCCGATCGACAGCGCCGTGTATAAGAGCAGGACGCCGACTGAACCGGATGCCCCGGCCACAGCACCCCAGATGAGGGCGCCCGGTGTGAAGCGACCGCCCAGGAGAACGAGACCGAGGAGAAGGGGGCCAATGCCGATGGTTGCGGTCAGCGAGGTCACTGCCAGGGGCCGAGTCCGGCGGGCGGAAAGCCCTCCGAGGAAGTCCGCGAAGCCGTAAGTGAGCGCACCCGACAAGCCGAGCAGAACGGTGAACATCCCGATGCCTCTCACGAGCTAAATGGTTTAGATAGTAAGTGCACGCTACGCGAGCAAAGACGTTTCGGTCGTATGATGTTGTCATGAGCAACGGTCAGCCGGGAGGGCGGGTCCCGGCTCCGGGCGGCCTGGCTTTCGTTCAGGCTTTTGTGAATACCGCGGACCTGGAATTTGGTATCGACGAACTAGATGAGGAGCACGCAGGCGCCTGGGTCCTTGCGTGGGGGATTCCGGGCGCGTGCGAAGTGGATCGACTCCGCTTGATGCTTTTCCGCGATGCCCTCCGTGACTGGGTCTTTCAAGGTGGGGTCCGCATTCCAGATCAAGTCGCGGCATTTATTGATTCGGCGAGGCTCACCGTCGTGGTTCGCGATGGTGCTGTCGTCAGCGCGGGGAAGGGTGCACTGGACGCCGTCATCGGCCGCGCTGTGGACGCGATCCGTGCCGCGATCCTGGATGGCTCATGGCGGCGTCTGAAGCTTTGCGAACGCAGCATCTGTCGTTGGGCCTACTACGACCGGTCCAAAAACAATGCGGGTCACTGGTGCTCGACAGACATCTGCGGCGCCCGTGAAAAAGCGCACCGGGCCTACGCCCGACGAGCTGACGCGTGACCTGCCCGTCCGAATCGCGACCTTGTGTCGGCCGGCGCACTCCGAGGAACCTTCATCGTTCGGAGTGGGTGCACGAGGGAAGATCGAGTATGGATGGTGGCTAGGGGATTGTGATGCTCACTCCGTTCTCAGCGTCGATGGCGGAGGCGGCCTCGATGGCGCGCAGGTAGTCGACCGGGCTCACGACGCCGTCGATCATGCCTCGGAAGTTGTCGATGCTCGCGGCTTCTGCCGTCGGCGAAAGAAAGGTCCAGGTTGCATAGCCGAATGACCCGTCGGCGACGGCGTCGGTCAGGGCAGTCGTTGTCGCAGCGAACTGCGAAGTCGCGACCTCTTTGAGGGCAACGGTGTCGGAGTCCGTCAATGGGAGATTCCAGTCGCCCGGGAGCCGCTGCGCAAAGCGCCGACGTACCTCGGCGGCGAAGAGGGCATCCAGAACGGCGGCTGCGGCTTTGGGGTGCGCGCTGGAAGAATTGATGCAGAGGATGCTCGCCGTACCCATGAGGTATGTCGGCGTGGGAACGGCAGGGCCGAGAGAGGGAAAGGGAGCCACCCCGATGTCCGCCTCTCGCCCAGCGAAAACCGTGCGTGCGTCGTCGAATGCCCAGGTCAGCGTGGGGGCCATTGCGGCTACGCCGGTGGCGATGTCGGCAAAGCCCTCGGGCGCCGTCCGCGTGAAGTACGCGTCACCGAACCAGCCACGGTCGAACCATTCTTTCAACAAAGTCAAGGCCTCCACGAAGGTCGGGGACGTCCAGGGCAGATCGCCCCGCAGGACCTTTCTCACGGCCGCGGGTCCGGCCGCATGGTTCAGAATCAGCGACAAATACCATTCGCATGATCCGGGGAAGTCGACCGAGCCGGCGCCGAACGGCACGATGTTCTCAGCCATCATCTCGTCTGCCAGGGTTCGGAGCTCGACAGCAGTCGTCGGGGGAGACCACTGGTGCTTAGCGAAGAGCGCCCGATCGAAGTAAAGAAGCATGGTCTCAAGGCTTCGGGGCACTCCGAAGAGGTGCCCGTCGACCTGTCCGAGATCGCGTGCCGGCTTCAGGATTCGGCTGTCCCAGCGGAACCGGTGCGCAGCTTCATCCAGAGCAAGGACGCGGCCCGACTTCACCAGCGAGACGAAGTCCCCGGTCCGCGGGATCATGAAGATGTCCGGCCCCGTGCCGTCTTCGAGGGCCGCAAGCACCGCAGTCTGCGCGGCGGCGCCTTTGTCGACGAGATCGACGCGGATATCGAATCCGGACGCGTTGAACGGGGCGACGAACAGCTCCCGGAATTTCTCGGGCCTGGGCCCGCGGCCGAGCCACCAGGTGATGACGGTCATCTCATCGACGATAGATGAATTCTCGTCTCGCGATTCACATCGGTGGATTGTCCGAGCTGGAGCCCTCGAGGACTCACTTCCCCCTATGGCCGTCTCGACCCCCGGGGAACGATGCCTGAGCAGGTGCGCACGCCGGACGTTGACCGTTCGCCAATTTCGACTGCCGGAGGGTGCGCGTAGGGGAACGCTCATCGCGCACTGCGGGAGGTTCGCGACCTGGCGTTCGTTCTTGGGTACCCATCGCGGTTGCCCCTGCGAGGGATCAGGTTCCTCCTCGGGGGTCGATGGGGCAATCGCGTCAGCATGGGCGGGTCGAGGATGGTGACCGCTTCGAACGCGGGTCGCCACCTGAGGTGGTGTCGCTGTCGTGGTGGGGCTCTTCGCTGACACGTCCGGTGGCTAACCCGTGACTGAGGTTCTCGCGGCGCTCTTTGTTGTCCAAGATGATGTTCGTGGAACCATCCGGGTCGAAGTGGTGCAGGTTGGTCACGACCGTCACAGTAGGCGGCGCCCATAGAACCGGTGAAACGGGTCCGAGGGGAAGGTTGTGGTCAATGGCCTTCGGCGAGCCAGGCGAGGCGTTGCAGGGCTTCCCGGTTTCGGATGAGGAGCCCGATGTCGCGGACGGGTTTCGGGACGAGACGCCCGGGGCCACGGGCGGCGTCCTCGTGCATCCGGACCACGCAGCCGTCTTGGCGCGTTTGGATGTCGATGGTGACTTCGGCTTCACCGATCGGCCAGCCGCGGGCTTGAAACGTCGCGTGATGTGGCGGGTCCCATTCGACGCTGCTGGTGGTGTCATCGATCACCAAAGGCCACACCCCGAACGAGTGATGCAGTTTCGAGTCCGGGTCCGGCCAGGATGCGTCAACATCCCGGATGCGGGACGCACCCACGACCCAGCTCGGGAACAACCACCCATCGACAAGAACACGGAACACTGCTTCCGGGGTGGCTTTGATGAGCCGGTAGTTGGTTGCCATATGGGTCCCGCCAATCATGATCCGCTGAAGGTGGATGCCCTACAAGTCTCCTCGCCCCGGGGCTGTTTCGCATCTCCCTCGCTGGCCGAAAGCATGTGGGGTTGATCGCTGAGTGGCGGTGTTGGCAGGCGCGGTGACAAACCGTCACCGTGTGGTGGTGGGGTTGTTGGGGTTTTGGGGTGTGGGTGGGGTCCAGGTGAGGGTGGTGCGGGTGCCGTGTCCTGGGTGGGAGTTGATGGTGACGTGGCCGCCGATGGTCTCGACTCGTTCGATGATCGAGACTCGGACGCCGAGCCGGTCGCACCGTTGTGTGGTGTCGAATCCTTTCCCGTCGTCGGTGATGGTGATGGTGACGGTGGTGTGGGTCCAGGTGACGGTGATGGTGCGGAAGGTCACGGTGGGTCCGGCATGTTGGGCACTGTTGACGAGGGCTTGTTCGGCGGCGGCGAAGAGGGCCTCGGCCACGGTGAAGGGAATTGAGTGATCGGATGGGCCTGTTGTGGTGAGGGTGACTGGGATGCTGAGGTGTGTTTTCAGGGCTTCGAACCGGTCAGTGATTTCGGTCGCGGTTAGGGGGGCGTGGTGGCGGTCGAAGTCGTCTTCGGTGTCGGCAATGACGTTCAGGGACCGGAATGCCATTTGTGTTGCTAACCGGCGGGTTTGGGGGGTGTCGGCGCGGGAGGCCTGGAGCAATGTTGTCAGGACGCTGTCGTGTAGGAGAGCGTCGACGGTGTTTCGTTGTTTCTCGTACTCGTGTTCCTTGGTCGCTCGAGCGTATTTCGTGGTCGCGGCGGTGTAGGCGTGGTCGACGTGTGTGGCGGTGCGTCGAAGCAGCATGGTGATTGTGAGGACGGTGGTGCCGATGAGGAACGTGTAGCCGGCGTCTTGGAACGCTCGCGCGTATCCGACCTCACCGCCGGCAGGGGTGAGCCGAATGAAAACCCAGGTGGCGGAGAGGACGAAAATGTAGATCCCCGCGACCCATTCGTTGAATCCGACGGCGGCCGCGGCCATCGCGAGCCCGCACAGTCCCCAAATCCACGGGGTGGTGGGTTGTACGCGTGTGATGTCGGTCGCGGCGAAGGGCCAGGACACCACCATCAGCAGGTACGGGACGGCCACGAGGATCGCGGCGAGGCGCACCTGACGGATCGCGAGGCCCGCGATCGCACTGAAAGTCAGGGCGGAGAACAGGGTGAGCCCGAAGACCCATGCCCAGGTCTGGTTCATCACGGGCTGCCCTGTGAAGGCAGGCCCGATGCTCGTGGCGCCGAACAGGAAAGCGGTTCCGGCGTAGCCGCGTGCGATTACCTGCTCAATGAGGTGGGTGGTGATGGTGCGGGACGGACCCTCGTCGGGGTTGTTACGGACGATTCGTCCGACGTGCCCAAACATGCCCATTACTGCCCCCAGGGGCCTATGCCCTGCATGCGAGCGTAGATCAGCCGGCACGAGGAACACAGGTGGCTGTTGCCCCCAACCCGCGGGCCATCCACTTTCGGGAACCAGGATCCACTCAATGAACTTGGCGCGCTCGTCCGTCTTCCCAGTCGGCCCGACCATTTTCTGCGTAATTCGTTTCGACAACACGACTCCTGGAAGTAGCCGGTGTTGCCACGATCGCTAGAACTCACCGGTTTCGTCGGAGGCTCGTGAGGGCGGAGTTGATCCTGGACTTCACCGTCCCCACCGGTACGCGGAGACGGTCCGCGATCTCAACGTGTGTGAGCTCTTGGAAGTACGCCAGCTCGATGACCTCACGTTGCAGGAAGGTGAGGTGGGTGAGGGATTGCCGCACGTCATGCCGGAGGGCCCAGTCATCGTGGACACGGGTGAGCGCTGCGGTGTTGGCGTAGAAGTGTTCGGTGCCGGCGTGCAGGGTGTAGTCGCGGTGGGTTTGCGACGCTCGGACACGGTCGATTGCCCGGGAGGTCGCTAGCCGGCGCAGATACCCGGCGGCTGAGCCTTTGTCGGCCTGGAACCGGTCGGCGTGCAACCACACCTCCAGGAAGAGGTCTTGGATCACTTCCTCGGTTTGTGCCCGGTCCCGAAGGATCCGCAGGACCGTGCCAGAGAGCTTTCCCGCCCAAGCCTGATGAAGCAACCCGAAGGCGACCGTGTCGCCGGACGCGATGGCGGTAAGAAGATTGCCTGCCTTCTGTCCGGTGGTCGGGCCCGGCGACACGTTGTCGTGGGTCAGGGTCATAGCGAATTCCCGCTTATCAAGAGTGGTGGGGTGCACAGCCGGTCCCAGATGACAGCCGTATACAGGGGGAAAGGGGGACGAGGTTTAGGCGGCCGTGTGCAGATGTGTGTCAAGAAGCGTCGGCCAGGCGGCACTTCGGGGACTGTTCCCGGACACGGCAGAGATCGCGTAGAGATCATTGACGGCAACGAGGTGCCGTGCCCGATGTGGAGGGTGCCGATGGTCTCGGTGATGCTCCACCTATTCCCGGCCAGCGACGACCGCGTGACCGTGCGCCCCCTCATCAGACCAGTGGTGGAGCGTCCCAGTGTAGGCAGGACAGGGAAGGGCGCTGACGCGGTCATAGGTGAGCTTTCTCAACGCGAGGGCACTGCACCGATTCGGGTCGGCGCAGTGTCCTCGGGATCTCCACGGGTGTCAGGAGTGACATCCCCGGGGGACGAGTCAGGGTGGGAAGAATTCGGGTCATCCCACCCGGTCAAACGTGGCTCGATCGTGCACCGGGAGTAGATCAAGACTAGATGTCCCCTAAAGGCGGACACCTGTCTAAGGACCCCCATTCCGGGGGGCTTCACACGCAACACAAGCCGTCGCCGCGGAATGACCTATCCAGACCACCGGTAAACCTTGCGGCACCCTCGGTCCCTTTGTACCCCGCACTGGGGTTCGAGAAGTAGGAAGGTCCTTCGTAGTGTCGACTCGACGGGTGACACTGGGTTGCCCGACTCTTTCGGCCTAAACCCTGCCGATCTCGACAGGAACAGTCCATGACAACGTCAGCCACCCCTGCCCGCACCGCCGGGTCGGACGAGCTTCTCACGCTCATCGGACACGGCGACCAGGCGGCGTTCGCGTCCTTCTACGACCACACCTGCGCTCGCACCCTCAACCTGATCCGACGCGTGCTGAAGGACTCTGCCCAATCCGAAGAGGTGGCGCAGGAGGTGTATCTCGAGCTCTGGCAGCACGCCGCCCGGTTCGACTCCGGAAAAGGCTCACCCATCAACTGGCTTCTTACCGTCGCTCACCGGCGTGCCATCGACCGGGTCAGAGCATCCCAGGCATCCCGCAACCGTGACCTGGCCATCGGTATCCGCGACACCGCCCATCCCTTCGACCATGTGACAGAAAACGTGCAGACGTCGATGGAGTACCACGACGCGCGACGGGCGATGACGCGTCTGAGCGCCAAGCACCGTGCCGTGATCGAGTTGACCTACGACCACAACCTGTCCCGTGCCGAGACCGCCGAACGGCTTGGCATCCCCGTGAATACCGTGAAGACCAGCCTGCGCGACGGGCTCATCGCATTGCGGCGCCAACTCACCGCCGCTTAACCCACCCGCGCAGCAGATCAAGGCTTCATCCCTGGCGGTACCGCGGTCAATGCCCGCCACCGTCTTCTTGGACGTCAACGCGAACACGAGGTCATGCCCCGTAGCGTGGTCTAGCGCGGTGGTCACCCAACCCTTGGCCCGGATCGTCACCTTCACCCGCGGGCGTCTACTGCAGCCATGGAATCCGTGCTGAAAGGCTAGGGTTGTAAGACGTCTCGCCGGCTGGATCCCGAGGCCTGTGAGTCGCGTCGATAGGTGGCCGTTTGTGCGTGCACGGTGACCAACGCTCATCGCCCACTAGGTCACCGGATGCGATGACGTGGGCGGCGCAAGGATTGCCCCATCGGCGGAGGATCCATCGATCTCGACGCGCACGTAGTTGTCGGCAATGGCCTCGAGGCGGTCAGCGCTTTCCGACACCGGCGCGTTTCGAGCTACCTACCGCGAATCGTGATCGGTGGAATGGGAGTCGCATACCCGGATGTCGGAAACTCGACGGTGATGGATCCGTCGGAATGACAAGTCGATGTGAAGAACCCGGCAGCGGCAGGCTTCGTGCCAATGGATGGTGCGTATTCAGACCCCGGCGCCCGCAGGAGGAAAATGCTCTGCCGCGTATAGAGGGTTCCTCGTGCGTGGAGGAACGTGTTCGTTTCCCGAGCGGTCACGCCTGGCTCTCCATGGCAGGAGGCGGCGACGTCGGTGTACGTCGGTAGCAGATCCCTATCCGCCAGACTTGAGTGAGACGCCGGGGAACCCGGGAGTTTGGCTGGGGCGTGGTCCCTGAGGAGCATGATCATGACCACGATGACGACGCCTGCGGCAGCTGCTGCGATGACGCCGGCTGATATTGCGACGCCGTCCGTTTCCATCGCGGACACGGCAGAGGACGCGCCTCGTGCTGGCCGTTCGGCCAGGCGGTCGTTCACGACCGAGTACAAGCGGAAGATCGTGGCCGAGTACGACGCAGCACCGACTGGTTCTAAGGGTGCCGTGTTGCGCCGGGAGCGCTTGTATGACTCGCATGTCACGGAGTGGCGTGCTCAGATCGCTTCGGGCACGCTGGGTGCTTCGCGTCCCGGGCCCCGTCCGGGCAGCACGTCACGCACGGCGGAGCAGACCGAGATCGCCCGATTGCGTAAGCAGGTGACGGTGTTGGAGAAGACCGTCACCGACCGCGACGTGAAGCTCGCCCAGGCCAGGGAAGCGTTGGACGTGCTGGGAAAAGGGGTCGCGTTCTTGGAAGCTCTCTCGTCCAGGAACGCGTCATGAGCCGTGAGAGCTGGGTCGCGTGGCAGGTCGAGTCCGTGGCGGCGATCACTGGCATGCTCGGGGTCGTTGCCGGGTGCGCTCTGATCGGCCTGTCACGGGCGACGCATCACCGGATCGTGCATCCCCGGCCACGAGTCCACGGCCCGGCCGAGGCTCCCCGCCCGCACCCGTCGGCGCTCCGCCCGGCCGAACGCGCCGGCGTGCTGGCGGTGTTGGACAGCGACCGGTACGCGAACGTCTCGGTCGCGCAGGTCTACACCCGCGAGCTCGACGAGGGCCGCTACTGGTGCTCACCGCGCACGATGCACCGCATTCTGGCCCAGGCCGGGCAGTCCGGGGAACGCCGCCGGCAAGCGACCCACCCGCCCAGGGCGGTCCCGGAACTCGTCGCCCACCAGGTCGGTGACGTGTGGTCGTGGGACATCACGAAGATGCGTGGCCCGTCCAAGGGCTGCTGGTTCCACGCTTACGTGATCTTGGACATCTTCTCCCGCTATGTCGTGGGCTGGCGCATCGAGAACGTCGAAGACGGACGCCTCGCCGCCGACCTCGTCGAGCAGGCCGTCACCGACACCGGGCACCGGCCCGGCTGGCTACACGCCGATGGCGGCGCGGCGATGACGTCCAAACCCCTCGCGTCGCTGCTGGCCGATCTTGACATCACCCGCTCCCACTCCCGGCCCCGCACCAGTAACGACAACCCTTACAGCGAGGCACAGTTCAAGACCATGAAGTACCTGCCCGACTACCCCGACCGGTTCGACAGCATCGGCCACGCCCGCGCCTGGATGGAGAGCTTCATCAGCTACTACAACCACGAGCACTACCACTCCGGCATCGGCTAGTACACCCCGGCGTCCATCCACCACGGCACCGCCGACACCGTCCGCGACCGACGACAGGCGACCCTCGACACCGCCCACGCCGAACACCCCGAACGCTTCACCCGCAGGCCCAACGCCACGAAACTACCGACTATCGCGCACATCAACGACCCCGCCCGCCGACGCACCGAACCAGCCAAACCCGAACCCACCACCACGTCTCACTTGAATTGACAAATACCGGATGGCCGACATAGCCGATCACCCCAGTCGTCCCTGAGACAACGGCCAGGATGATTCCGACTTGAGCCAGACCTCGCCGCACGGAGAGATTGCGCCGGGCGCGCAGCCACAGGAATGCCCGGCCGGATGCAGCGATCTCGGCAAGCAGGAGCGACATGATTCCAAAGTCCCAGCCTGCTGCTCCGCGAACGTAGACGTCGACGTCAGCGCACGTGCCTAGACACAGCAACGTGATCGTGCCAGCACCGAATATCAGCGAGGCAGCCGAAATCGCCCTGCCGGCTCGGATGCGAGCGCGCGATCGGTCATCCTCCATGCGCCCAAGCTACGGACTGGGGCCGGCTTGCTCGTCGGTCCGAAGACGCATTCGAGGTGACCAGCGAATGAAACTGGCCATACCTGAGCTTGATTCGATCCGGGTTCGCGGCCAGAACGCTGGGTACGTTGACCAACGTCATCCGTTCGTGTCGCTGTCGGTTTCCCAGGCTGCTCGGACGGCGAGGATGGCTTGTTCAAGGGTGAGGCCTTGTTGGCGGATGGTGGCGGTGAAGTCGAGGGCTGCATCGAGGATGTGCGGGTAGTTATCTGCTTGGATGCTGACCCGGGTGCCGGCGCTTCGCCGGGTCACGATGAGCCCGTCTGCTTCGAGGAGGGAGTAAGTGCGGGCGACGGTTCCGGGGGAGATACGGAGGTCGGCAGCGAGTTGGCGGACGGTGGGGAGGCGAGCGTCGGTGGGAAGGGTTCCTAACCGGATTTGGTTCGAGATCTGCACCCGAAGTTGTTCGAAGACGGGGGTGGGGTCGGTGTCGTCGACTTGGATCATGCCGGGTCCCGTGCCAGTCGCAGGAGGATCAGGGTGGCGAGTCCGAAAGTTTCGATGCCGGCGATGATCTCGATGAGGCCGATGAGGTGGGCGGGTTGGGCGTAGTTCATCCCGACCTGCCTGCACATCGATGAGCCGGGGCCGGTGCTGTGGCAGTCGCCGACGATGGGGAAGAACGACTCCGTCCAGGTTGTGGCCCCGGCGTGCCAGAGGAGGGACCCCATGGCCATGCACAATCCGGTGATGGTGATCGCGACGACTGCGCGGGCCAAGGTGTCGCGGTGGAGAGCGTCCTCGTGTTGGGTGGCGTCGTTCCCACGGCCCGGGGACCGTTCCAGGAGGACCAAGGCGGGGACAGCAAGGGCGGCGACCAGCACACTGGCTGTGATCGCCGCGGTGGTGAACCAGCCATCGAATCCCTCGGCCTCGTTGGTGGTGCCGCCCTGGGTCACGTCCAGGGACCAGGCGAAGGTACTCCCACTCTCACCGACCATCGTCGTCCACAACGCCACGATGACAAGCACCAGTAGCACCAGTGCGACCGTCACGGGGAGCAAGTTCGCGAAGGACAACAGCTTCTGCCTGCGTTGCGAGAGGTCAGTGGTCCGGACGGAGAGCTGTCGGCCCTGAGCCGGTCGGGTGAACACCACGACCAGCACGGCCGCGACCGTGCCGATCAGGGGAGCGAACACTTGGCTGAAGCCGAATACATCGGGCGGGCCCTGATCTAAGAAGCGGAGATAGAACGGGCTCGACCCGGAGTCGGAACGGACCTGCGCAATCCCGAATATCACCGCCGCCAGCAACCCCGCCGCCAACCCCACGGCCATAGCCCGCCGAATTATGAGGGCACTGCCGGTATGGGCGGCACCCACCTGGTGGGCGCGTCGAAGGACGCGGATGATGCCCGCACTGACGAACACGCTTGCGACGATCGCCATCACCCCGAGAAACCATGGCTGCATCACATGAACCCCTTTTGTATCGGTTCACCAATACAAGCGCGATTCTTTGGTTGTGTCAATCATTCAGAACAAGATCCGGAGCGAGGACGTGACCGAGGCGACCTGCGATTCCCGTCGAAGACGGCGTCAAGACGGCCGCCTCCGTGTTGCGGGAGTTGACCGCAAGGAGTCCGGATCATCTTGGTTCCCCGGAGTGTGCGGACTGCACCGTGGAGGACGCTCGCCGAGCACGACCGGAAACCCTCAACGTCCGTCTCGGTCGGCGTTTGGAGGGGAACGCTTGCCGCGACACTCCAGGGCGGATGGCCAATTCAGCTAAAAGACGTGAAGCGTAGGTAGAGCCACGATGACGATTCCGACGACGATCGCGGTCGCGAGGGTCCAAATCCACCAGGAGCGTGACTTCCGCGCTCGCGCAGCCTTGTCGGCCGGCGATTCTGTGATGCCCATGTAGTCCAGCGCGCGGCGCGCGCGGCTTGGTTTCTCAGTCATTGGGCCAGACTCCCATCTTGTGACCGGGTGCGTAGGCGCGTCCTTATGCGAGTCGTTAGGACGATGCTCTGCGGCCAACGGGGGGCAGCAGCGCGTGCAGACAGTGCCCGTAAGCCGGACGACCACCGCTCCCACCGAACCCATTTTGGGAGTCCAGGAAAGTACTGGGTGGACCCATGTACGTATGACCCGTACGATGAAATGCACGGTGAAGGGGGGATAACTGCAACAATGGTTTCATGACGGGAATGAAGATCGGGTACGCCCGGGTCTCGACCAACGACCAGGACCTCACCGCCCAACGAAACGGTCTGCTTGCCCTTGGTGTGGGTGAGAAGCAGATCTTCGTCGACCACGGCCTCACCGGGACGAACCGGGCAAGGCCGGGTCTCCGGGAGGCGATGGCGGCGACCCGTGCCGGCGACACTCTCGTCGTCACCAAACTTGACCGGCTCGCGAGGTCTTTACCCGACGCTCGCGATATTGCCGACGAGCTGACCGAGAAGGGTGTCGTCCTCAGCCTTGGCGGCAGCACCTACGACCCGACCGACCCGGTGGGCAGGCTGCTGTTCAACGTCCTCGGCATGGTGGCAGAGTTCGAAGCCGACTTGATCCGGATGCGGACCAGGGAAGGGATGGCGGTTGCGAAAGCGAACGGCCGCCTCAAGGGCAAGCAGCCCAAACTCACCACAGCGCAGCAGAAACACCTGCGGAAGGTGCACGACGCCGGCGAGCACACCCAGGCCGAACTGGCGGACCTGTTTCAGGTGTCGCGGACGACCATTTACCGGGAGCTGCGACGCAGCGCCGGGTGAGCGGCCCCGCCAAGGAGCGATCACAGAACGCCGCCATTGAGCGATCAACTCCACAGTTTTTCGCCACACCTAAGTTCCCATATCTATGTGCTGAAAGCGTCTGCTTAGATTCCGGTGTTGATCGTTAGTTTTGGGACACTTGGAGGCTCTACTTGGGGAAGCTGATCGGCTACGCGCGGGTCTCGATGAAGCAGCAGGCAACTGAACGGCAGGAAGCGGATCTTCTCGCGGCTGGCGTCCGTCGGGATGACCTTTACGTTGACCAGGGTGTCTCGGGTGCTCGAGCGTCGAGGCCGGCATTCGATCGCGCCCTCGAGGCGATTCACGACGGTGACACTCTCGTGGTGACGACTTTGGATCGTCTTGGTCGGTCGACGCAGAACATGCTCGACTTCGCCGAAGGCCTCCGGGCGCGCTCGGCGGGGCTGCGAGTGTTGAACCTCGGGGGAGGGGATGTCGATACGTCGACTCCGATGGGGTCGATGGTATTCACGGTGATGTCGGCTCTGGCGCAGATGGAGCTCGACATCAAACGAGAACGGATCACCGACTCGGTCGCGAAGCGCCGTGCCTTGGGTGGGGATTTGGGTGGGCGCCCGCACAAGGTCTCAGACCGGCAGATCAAGAACGCGATACGTCTCATCGACGGGGGAGAGGCCGCGGAGGGTGTCCTTCGCGACCTGGGGCTGTCACGGTCGACGTTCTACCGGCGGGCTCGCGCCTTCCAGGTCTAGTCCGAGACGGGCTCAGTGAGATGGGCGATGGGGTACCTGGTGGAGCTGTGATAAACGGCTTTTGTTCACTATCTTGCTGGCACCTATCGGCCGGCGAAACCCTTGCTCCGGGCCGGGCTCTTTGGTGAGGCGGTTTGCTGGAGCCCGTTGAGGAGCATGGTTAGTCCCGCTTCGAACGCTTGCTCGTGGCTGGGGACGGTCAGGTTCATCTCGCTCTCATCTTCGAGATCGGGGTTGGCTTGTTGCTCGAGTGCGCTGCCGACGGTGAACCTGCTTGCGGCGAGCATCCCTGCAATGGCGTCGGCCTGGGGGACGCCGGAGTCGACAAGGAACGCGAACTTCTGCAGCAGACGTTCTCGTGATGCACTGTCAGGGACGGACCCGGCGTGCAGCCTTGCCCCGTCTCGGCGGGTGAGAAGAGCGCTTCGGAAGCTTCTGTAGTTGTCGCGGAACCATGAACTCCACTCGTCCCCCTGCTCCGGCAGGGGCATTTCGTCGTGGGGCTCTAGAGCAGCTGCGGCCATGGCTGCTATCAGCTCTTGTTTGCTGTGGAAGTGCCAATACAGCGAAGGCTGTTCCACCCCGAGGCGGCGTGCCAGGGCGCGCGTGCTGACACCATCGAGGCCCACTTCATCCAGCAGCGCCAGTGCCTCGCTCACAACAGTGTCCCTCTCGATCTTCGCCATGGTTGACAAACTATCACCGATAGGCAAAGACTGCGTGCGCAGAAGCTATCACTGATAGGGAAGAGGGTTTGTCGTGGTCATGCAAGAGAGGAAGTCACTGAAAGTGCTTATTGCGGGTGGGGGGTCTCGGGCCCCGCATTGGCGTTCTGGTTGGCGCGGGCCGGGCACCGGGTCACCGTCGCCGAGCGGTTCCCGGCGCTTCGAGCGACGGGTGCGCAGGTTGACCTTCGAGGCCAGGGGATTGAGGCGATCAAAGCAATGGGGTTGATGGATGAGGTCCGGGCGCATCTGGTTCACGAGCCGGGTGTCGCGTTCGTGGACTCAGCGGGTAGGAGGTTGGGGACGATCATGGCCAACACCACGGGCCGGGGTAAGCAAACGCTCACGTCGGAGTTCGAGATCATGCGGGGCGACCTGGTCCGCATCCTTCACGGGGCGACGAAAGAGAACGTCGATTATCGTTTCGGGGTGTCCGTTGACGGTTTCGATCAGACCGGTGGCGACGTGACCGCGCACTTCTCCGATGGCTCGTCGGAGACATTCGACCTGCTCGTCGGCGCCGACGGTCAGGGGTCACGGATCCGCCGGTCCATTAGGCCGGAGGGGGAGGACCCGTATTGGCGGACTGGGCTGCACATGGCGCATTGGTTTGTGCCCCGTGTTGCTTCCGATGGTGACGTTCGGGAGACCTACCCGGCGGCCGGGGGGCGGCAGATCATGCGTCGCAGCCACAATCCTTCTGAGACGCAGGCGTACTTCGTGCTCCGAGACTCGTCGGAGGAGGCATCCGCCATTCACCGCGCCCCCACCGAGGATCAGCAATGTTTCTGGGGTGACCGGTTCCGGGATGTCGGCTGGCAGGCTCAGCGCTTTATCGACGGGATGGCCACGGCGCCGTTCTTCTACTCACAAGAGGTCCTGCAGGTCCGGATCGATACCTGGTCGAAGGGCCGGGTTGTCCTCCTTGGTGATGCCGCGCACTGCGCATCCCCATACAGCGGCATGGGTATTTCCGGAGGTCTCGTCGGGGCGTATGTGCTCGCGGGCGAGATCACTGCAACGCCGGACGACGTCGACGGAGCCCTCGGCCGGTACGACACCGCTCTGAGGCCGTTCGTCGACGAGATCCAGGCGGCTGTCAAACCGCGTCTGCTTGCACTCGGGTTGCCGAAACCGAGGATCGGCGTCGCAGTGCTTCAGGTGGCATTCCGCGTCGCCTGCGCCCTCAGGATTCCGGAACGTATCGCGGCACGAGCGTCGACTGACCGGGGCGGCGCCTGGGCCCTTCCTGACTACGACGACCTACCTGCCCGCGCTACGGGCTGAGGCCCAGGGGTGCGCTCTTCGGAACGACAGGTGATGCTCATCGTCTCGCGGATCCCTCAAAGCCCCGTCTGGGCTGAGGCGTCGAATCGAGTGTCTGGCTGCCCGCTGTCGTTGGTCGCGCCGAGGACTTTCCTCAAGAGATGGTTCAGCTGCGTGCTCTCGCCGGCGGTAAGGCCGGCGTCCGTGAGATCGTTCGTGGCCTGTGCGATATCCCACACTGTGGCGAGTGCTTCTCGGCCGAAGGCCGTGATTTGGACGGGATTTCGTTGACCTCTAGCGCGGACGCCCGTCCGGCGGACCATCCCGCGCTGTTCCAGACCATCGAGCAGGGGCGACATGCTCTGCGGTGTCACAAGGACAGAGCGGGCAATGTCGGCCGTCGTCATCTCCTCTTGTTCGGCGAGGTAGGCGAGCACCCCGAAGTGGATCGGGTTCAACCCGTGCCCCGCCAGCCGTGCGGACATCCGTCCGCCGAGAAATCGAGCCACCCGGACGACGTTCCACGTCACTATGTCGTCAAGTCCACCGTCTTCATCAGCCTGCACCCGCGCCACCTCTCGTTTACCCGCTGGAACTTTCGGCTTTCCTGAGTCCCAACAGTAGGCACAAGGCGTAACTTGCAGAAAACTGTTTCTTCTTTGAAGGGTGCGCTATGTCCGACACAACCTCCACCGACCGCCAGCACGTGGCGGACCTCGTCAGCAAGGCGAAGGTCGCCATGCTCACCACCATGACACCGGCGGGTAAGCACGTGAGTCGTCCGATGGCGCTTCAGGAAGCCGAATTGGACGGCGACCTGTGGTTCTTCGCTTACGAGAACTCGGCCAAGGTTCAGCAGATCAGCACCGTGCCGGAGGTCAACGTGTCCTTCTCCGACAACGGGAACCACTCATGGACCTCCATCGCCGGCACCGCCCACATCGTCCAGGACCGTGCCAAGGCCGAGCAGTTGTATTCGAAGGTGCTCCAGGCCTGGTTCCCGGAGGGTCTCGACACCCCAGGGCTCACGCTGATCAAAGTCGAAGCGGACAGTGCTGATTACTGGGAAGGCCCGAATAGCACCGTCGCTTTCGTCACAGGCGCACTCCGGGCTGCGGTCCAGAAGAACCCGGACAAGGACCCGATCCGCAACGACACCGTCGAACTGTGACCGGGGAGCCCGCACGGCTTCTTGTTCTCGGCGCGAACGGACCGACCGGGAGGCGGACCGTCGAGCAGGCCCTCGAGCGCGGCCATCACGTCAATGCCCTGACGCGCCACCCCGAGACGTTCCCTATCCGACACGACCGACTGCACGTCACGGCCGGCGACGCCACCGATCCGGCCGTCATCGATGCCGCCGTGGCGAATACCAACGCCGTGATCTGCACCATCGGAGCCGCATTCACCAGGCAGCCGGTCAAGGTCTACTCAACGAGTGCCCGTCTCCTCGTCGACGCGATCGGCCGCCACGAGAAGCGACGGCTGATCGTCGTGACCTCGTCAGGGCTCGGGCCGCCTCAACACTCCGGGGTAATCGGCAATTTCTTCCGCGTCCTGATGCGGGACCACGTAGGAAAGACGGTCTATGACGACATGGCCGAGATGGAGAGCTCGGTGTCAGCCAGCGACCTGGACTGGACGATCGTCCGCCCGCCCGGTCTGACCAACCAACCGGGCATCGGATACGCGGTCGCGGAAGATCAGATCGAGGGCGGAATCTGTTCGCGGGAGGATCTCGCCGCGATGCTCCTCGATCAACTCGACGATGACCGGTTCATCCGGAAAGTCGCCGCCATGACGAGCCCGGGCATGACGGCCAGCGCCCGCTACATGATCTGGCACGAGATGCTCAAACGCTGACCGGGTAGGGCCAACCGCTCCCTGTCCCTGTCCTCGGGAAGACTCGCTGCCACCTATGGGCGTGTCTCGAAAAAGCCTGACCCGCACGGATATCACTAGCCTGGCGCGAGACGGCTTCACAAGACACCACACATGCGCCTAGCTGCGGGCCATAGCTCCCCTGGGTCAGACCGCGGTGAGACGTCTGTAAACCTTTAGGTTGTCAAGGCAGTCACTTTGTCCGAATGCCGTTAGCCAGACAGAAGCGAATTGAGTGATGCCGCGGGCCGCAGGGCCCTTTAGGGGCGTCCCTCGACCGCTGACGTATTGCGGTCCGGTTGAGGGCAAGTGCAGTCAGAATGGCGGCTGCCGGGTCAGGCTGCGGGAGATCGAGGAGAGCCCGCACCATGTTCTGGGCGGTGACTGTCTTCGCCTCCTCGGCTGCGGCACGAGGAAGGGTTAACCGCCTGACTATTACGGCTGCAGAGGCGGACGGGAGGTACTTGCCGAGCGCGGCACGGCCGCTTATTGGCGTGCGTTCGGTGTCGATCCCGACTTTGCCCATCGCCCTGGTCGAGTTTGCCTGCCGCCTCGCGCGCGTCGTTGGCGTGTGCAGCGAATCAGGTGGTTGCCAGGATGACGACTACTGCGAATGCGACGCCGAATGTGCCGACGGTAAGGAGGATGACAAGGCCCAGGTTGTTCTGTCGCTGTCGATAGTCCTCTGCTGAGGCAGCGTCCCATGAAGCCTTCGTCCGCTCATCTGATGCCCCGTCCGAAGGTGGTATTTGCACAAGGTTGGGTGACGGGCGATTGGAGACTGCGTCTGGAGCGCGTGTGATTGCCAGCGACTGGATCCACCGCGGGATGACCATGACGAGCCGAGTCAAGGCCGCTCCGCGCGGCCGGACGCCGGGAGTTGTCTCCCGTTTAGCGGCGGCCAGCACGGCGGCGTTCAATCCTGGAGGAACGGTTGGCGCGCCGCTGGTGGTTGTTGAAGAATGCGGAGCTTTGATTTGCTTGGCCGTCTCTGCCGCGGCTCCAGATGACACGCGAACCTGTTTTCGTCCCGCGTGAGGCGACGACGATGCCCTCCATGAGGACGCCGAGGCCCAGGCGGAGGAAGAGTCCCGAGGATTCTTGAGACGCGGCAGCCGGGTCGATGCCGGCGATGATGGCGGCGCCGACCAATTTGATGACGATGTTTGCAATCCACAGCGCGATGGTCACCTTGGTGTATTTCATCCAGACGACGCCGTTTTTGTCGTAGAGCTTGATGCTGAACCCTCGGACGATTCCGAAGACGATGCTGACGAGGGTGGACACCACGACGACGCCGATTCCCAGGCTTGTCCAGGTGTGGGAGATGACAAACAGCCCAATCACGACGAAGACGATGGGTGCGACCAGCAGCTGTCTGCCTTGGGCTGGCTGACCGGCGGAGCGGCGAACGAGCGTGTACGCAAGTAACGCGATGACGAGAATGATCTCGATGGGATCGGACATGCTAGTTGCCTCCTGTCGGCCGCGTTTCGGCCCTAGGTCAACTCTGGTGAGCGCGAGGTGTGGGGCCATGGTGCAGTGAACCTACTTTTTGGGTGGAGAAGTGACGTGCGTTGGTGCTTTCTTCATCTCCACCCAAAAAGTGGGTCAGGCGGGGGACGCCATCTGACGGCGGTGGCCGTACGGTGAGGTTTGGCAGAAAACCTCGCAGGCTGCTTTGTACACGAAGGGGCACCGGTGAAGTCGACTCCCGCAGCTGATCGGTCTCGTGCCGCTTACAGCGACCGCCTTTGGGAACCGTTCCTGGTCGCGGCATACATCGCCGTCGTCACGGCCGAATTGATTGGTAGCCACGGGCCGGCCGTCGCCCTGGGATGGTTTCTTTTCATACCGGTGGCGCTCCTCGCCCTCTGGACGCTTATCCCCGCGAAACCGGAACCGTTTCCAGTCCGCGTTGCCCTGCTCACCTTCTACGTCGTCCTCGCAGGCATCCTGTTCGGTGTGCCCGCAGGCACCTTCTCTGCCGGGTTCGTCTTCATCGCCGCTCTGGCCGCCGGCCGCCTGCTGGAGTCGCGCCGCGCCGCTCTCACGGTGGCCGTCATCGCATCACTCACCTGTGCCGGATCGAGCCTGGTCGCATCCCAGTATTTGCCCGCGGAATGGCCGTGGTGGCTCGGCCTGGCCGCAGGACTCCCCGTCTATGTCGGCATCTCCCGACGAGACCGCATCGCGGCTCTGCTGGAAGCGCGCCTCGGCGCCGCGGAAGCACAGCGCGCCCGAGCCGCCGAAAACAGAGAAAGCGCCCTCATCGAACGAGGACGCATCGCCCGCGAGATCCACGATGTCCTCGGCCACTCGCTCTCTGCCATCTCCTTGCAACTCGACGTCGCCGACACTCTTCAGTCCAAGGGCCGGATGCAAGAGTCCGTGGCAGCTCTCCGACGTGCACGCGCTTTGGCACGGGCCGGTATTGGGGAAACCCGCCGAGCAGTCCACGCACTTCAGGAAGACCCCCTCCCTCTCACGGATAGCATCGAAGCGATCGCGGCGGTGTACCGAGCATCCTTCGTGGTCACCGGGACGGCCGTGTCAGTCGGGATAGACACCGCCCAGACGCTGATCCGGGCAACCCAGGAAGCGTTGACCAATGCCCACCGGCACGCGCCCGGCGCGAACTTGAACGTGGCACTCGGATTCGGCACTGCCGACGCCGAGACACGTTCCGTGGAGCTGGCAGTCAGCAACGGGCCCGCGACAGGGCCATCTCGGCATATCGACGAAGAGAGAGAAGGAACAGGCATGGGCTTGGAAGGTATGCGGGAACGAGCACGGTTGCGAGGCGGCAGCGTCAACGCCGGTCCCACCGACCCGACCAGACCGTCATCCGACAATCCCTCGAGCTTCTCCTCGATCTCGTTGATGACCTCGAAGTCGTCGGCACAGCCACCAACGGTCTCGACGCGCAAACCATGAGCGCACAAACCGCGCCCGATGTCGTCCTGATGGATCTCAACATGCCCATCATGGGAGGCGTCGAAGCGACGAAACTGCTCCTTTCGGACCACCCCGACATTGCGGTGGTCGTCCTGACAACGTTCGACGACGACGAATCGATCCTCCAAGCCCTCCGCGCCGGCGCCATCGGCTACCTCACCAAAGACGCCGACCACGCGCACATCGCCCAAGCCATCCGAAGCGCCCACCTCGGCCAATCCGTTCTCGACACCGACGTTCAACTGCGTCTGCTCCGACTCGCCGAGAAAACACCCGACACGACTGCCGGGCACATCATCGGCGCTCCCCTTACCCCCATTGCCCCCGCCGTTCCCTCGCTGCTCACGAAGCGAGAGAAGGAGATCCTGCATCTCGTCGGCGCCGGCTTCCGCAACGGGGAGATCGCAATGATCCTGTCCGTCGCGGAAGCCACCGTGAAAACGCACATCAACAACATTTTCACTAAAGCCGACCTGCATTCCCGCAGCGACGCTGTTCGCTACGCCCTCACCGTCGGCCCGGATGCGCCAGAGTTCCGAAAATGACCAAGACACCGAACCCGGCGCAAAACGTGTTCGAACGCGGATTCGAGAGGCTTAACGCCCTCAGCGATGGTGTCGTCGCCATTGCCATCACCCTGCTGATCTTTCCCATCACCGCCCTCGCCACCGGGTCCCACGGCGAAAATGTCCTCACGATCATCACCGACCACGAGTCGAAATTCATCACCTTCCTCATCACCTTCTTCGTCATCGCGATCCTCTGGGTCGGAAGTCACCGCCTCTACCGAGACGTCATCGCTTACACCGGGGCACTCCTGTGGACACAGATGGTCTGGCTGCTCAGCATCGTCTTCATCCCCTTCCCCATGGATGTCCTGGCATCCGTCAACGACGTCATCTTCCCCAACTCCGCCGTATACGCAGGCACCCTCCTGCTGGCCTCTAGCGCCCTCCTCGTCGAATACGCGATCGTCTACCGCACACCCGCCCTCCAAGCTAAAAACGTCAACCTCCGCCCCGGACTTATCAGCGCCAGCATCAGCACCGCATCCGTCGCAGCCGCGTTCGCCCTAACCCTGCTCACGCCGCAACTTGGTCTGAAACCTCTCGTCCTCCTCGCGGCAGGAATCATCGCCGGTCAGATTGTTGCTCGCCGAGGTAGAGGACGTCCCGCTGACGGCAGTGACGCCCAGGACCGATGACCTACACGTCTCGCAGCCGGCCAGCGACGCCTTCACAGGCTGAACTTTCTACTGTCAGGGACAAAAACCGACCGTCTAGGCACCGGACTCCAAACACCACAAACTCTGAATGCCCGCGGCCACGCCCCGAAATTGGCACCCTCGGGACAGACCGTCACATTGCGATCCCAGAACACCGCCAAAGAGCGGTAAAGTTCACACCCCACACGGTGTGCGAGAAACTCCACCACAACCGGGGACGTTACCCCAATCTCAATCCGTCGGTGTCGCCGCCGCGGAAAGTGGAGATCCTAGCCAGGAGTCGCATTTGAGCGTTTTTGAGGCTCTCCTGACTCTTCCGTGGGTTAAATCCGGCCGGGGAGTACTGGTTTGTGGCCGCCGAGGGAGAGCATGGCGAGGGCGATGAGTGCTTGGGGTGATTTGAATCCGAAGGCCATGCGGGTCATCAGTCGGATTTTGGTATTCATGGATTCCACGCGACCGTTGGAGAGGCCGTGCTCGATGGAAGCGAGGATCGCGGCCCGGTGTTTGACGATGCTGCGTTGGAGTGTCACGAACGCGGGGATCCGGGACCGGCGAGCCCAGGCCACCCATTTGTCGAGGGCTTCGGCAGCTTCGTGGTGGGGCAGTTTGAAGATCACGCGCAAACCTTCCTTGAGGTAGTAGGCCCGGCCGAGGGTGGGGTCGGTCTGCACGATCCAGGCGAGCTTGACCTTCTGCTTCTCGGTCAGGTTCTCCGGGTTCTTCCAGAGCGCGTAGCGGGAGTTCTTCACCCCGGCGGCGCGGGCGCTGTCCGGGCGGGCTGGCGCGTTTTTGGCGGGCCGCCCCCGAGGGCGCTGGGCCTCGTTCGTGCGGGCAGCTTTTCGGGCGTCATTCCACGCGGCCCGGCGCACCTCATCGAGGGCGTCGGTGGCCCATTTCACGACATGGAACGGGTCCGCGCAGCGGACCGCGCAGCGGACCGCGTTCGGGCAGCGCTGGGCCACAACAGCGGCGATCCAGGCGGCCCCGTCCGCGGAAACATGGGTGATCTGCGCCGAGCGTTCCGGGCCGAGCGCGTCGAAGAAGCTCGCCAGTGTGGCCTTGTCCTGACCCGGTGCCGCCCAGACCAGCCGACCCGAGTCGTGGTCGATGACGCAGGTCACATACTTGTGTCCACGCTTGTAGGAGATCTCATCGATGCCGATCCTGGTCAGCCCCGCGAACTGGTCATGGAGCTGGCCGGTATCGGCCCAGACCCGGGTGATGATCGCCCCGACCGTGCGCCACGCGATCCGCATCAACACGGTGATCGCGGTCTTCGACGTTTGCGTGGCCAGCCACGCGACCTGATCGTCGAAGAAGCGGGTATGGCCGCTCTGGTGCCTGGCCCAGGGAACGGCCGCCACGATCACACCGTGGATGGAACACGTCACCCGTGGCGCGTCGGCCTCCAACACGACCTGAATCGACCCGGCATCCAACGACCGCCAGCGCCGTCGCCCAGCACCTCCATCAAATCGTGGGCTGCGCTTTCGACACGACCCGCAGCGGTTCCGCATCGATACGGTCGGCCGCACCGAGGCAACCAGAATCCCGCTCACCACATCGAGATCGATGCCCTCCACGATCGTTTTCTCGACACCGAGCAGAGCCCGCCATATCGTGAGAGATCGCACGCCGTTTTTCCGTTCTAAAGTCTCTGTTCTTTTGACAGTCAGAAACCTAGACGGACAGCGGCGTGCGGCCGTTAAGGCACCCCGAAACGACCCACGGTTACGTCACAAGAGCCCGTTTTCCCGTATCAGGGGCGCCTCGGGTCTGACATAGCACTGCCTTGCCGCGGGGTCAGGCGCCGCTCAAGATCTCCTCAAGCCCACTGCCCCCCGGCACCTTGGAACCGGTCATAAGACATGCCCTGCGCGGCGAGCCCCCGGCCTTTTGGCAATGTTGCTGCAGCTGCCTGATCCGTGTAGCAGCTGCCTGACCGTGGGGAGCACACTGAGGGTGACCGAAAAGAGGGCCTCTTGTCGCTGAACCGATCTGAACAGGCGCAGACACGGGACGAGTTGCACGCCAACCTTCGCCTGTCACGCTTCACCCTTGAGGAAGTCGGCCGCGCTCTCGGCTGGGACACGATCCAGACGACTTCCGCGTTGGATGTCGCCGGCACGGACCCTCGCGACGTCTGGCTCGTCCGCGACTACCTCGACCGGGTGGTCGCCGCCGCCGGTCTGATACCGCTGCCCTACTCGACTCTCACCGAGCATGCGCGTAGTAACGCCGAAGCCTGGTTCGGTCTGTACGACGTCGACACCATCACGAAAGGAACCACCCCATGACCGACATGCCACCCCGCCCGGCGACGCGCATCATCGCCCTGGAAGAGCACTTCGTCACACCCGACGTCGTGAAGGCCTGGCAGGCGTTGCCGCCTGGGCGAATGACAATCAGCGGCGGCGCCGATGATGACAAGATCTCCCTGCACCTGCTCGAAATTGGGGAGGATCGCATCGCCGCGATGGATGACCAGGGTGTCGACGTTCAAGTGCTGTCACTGAACTCCCCGGGCGTGCAGTCTCTCGACCCGGCCAACGCCACCCCGGTGGCCCGCGATGCCAACGACGCACTCGCCGCTGCGATCTCCAAGCACCCGGACCGCTTCCAAGGCTTCGCCGCCCTGCCCACCCCGGACCCCGATGCGGCCGCCGCCGAACTCGAGCGAGCAGTTACCGAGCTCGGCTTCGTTGGTGCCCTGATCAACGGTCGGACCGGCACGACGAACGCCGATGCGAGACAGTTCGACAACCTCTACGCGACGGCCGAACGCCTCGGCGTCCCACTGTACTTCCATCCACAAACACCGTCCGAGCCTGTGCTCGAGGCGTACTACTCCGGCTTCGGACAGGCAGTCGACTTCATTCTGGGAAACCCCGGCATCGGCTGGCACTACGAGACCGGGATGCAGATCCTGCGGATGATTTTCGCCGGCGTCTTCGACCGGTACCCCCAACTGCAGGTCGTCACCGGACACTGGGGCGAAGTGATCCTGTTCTATTTAGAGCGCACTCAGCAGATGATCGACGCCATGGGGGCACACCTCGACCGACCGTTGGCGGATTACGCCCGCGAAAACCTGTGGGTGACGGGCAGCGGGCTGCTCTCTGACCGGTATTTGCGCTGGAGCATCGAAGTGATCGGCGCCGACCGGATCATGAGCGCTGTCGACTACCCCTACATCGACAACTCCGGCGGCGCCGCCCGCCGGTTCCTCGACAACGCCCCGATCAGCCCCGATCAGCGCGACGCTATCGGCTCCGGCAACTGGGAGCGACTTCTCGCACGCCGAACCATCCGCTGACTCACCCACAGCCGGTTGCGAAACCGCGCTCAGGTGAGGTTCGTTGACGCTGTTACGGAACCGTTCGCGTAATCCGGCAGGTCTGTAACGCTCGAGATGGCCTTGACCGTCAATTAGGGAGTGGTGGCCCGGCGGGTCATCGGGTGGCGAGGGTCACGGCCGTGTGCCGGAAAGTGTCATCGTTGGGGTCGCTTGAGAATTCGGAGCCTCGAGTACTCCAATCCCCAAATTCTCAAACGCCCCCCTACCTCCGTGCTGGGGTTGACACTGTTGAAGCTGGCGATGCCGACGGCCCCGGAGAGGCAGACCTGGTCGCGGTCGTGAGTGTCCTTCCTGCTGATACGCGGCCGATGCCTTCCGTCACGGCCGACGACGACCTCGTGCCGGCTCGTGCCCCGGCCCGTGGGCGGCGACATGAACCCGTTGATTGGTGAAGGGAATCACGGACACTTCAATGTCCGCTGATTTGTGCACAAGCCCCGAAAATACGGCCCCCTGGGCACTCAATGACGAACATTGACAGCACCCAAGTTCCTGTATGTGTGTGCTGTGTTCCTTGTTCAGGTAGTGGGCTTAGTGAACAGGTTGACGACGTTGCCGTCCGGGTCGCGGATAAGGGCCGAACGGTTCCCCCAGGGCATTGTCGTCGGCGCGAGGACAACGTCTTTGGGTTCGGGCTGCAACGTGGCGAAGGCATCGTCGACGTCGATGACTTCAAACTCGATGAACACCGATCGGTTCGTTTCAGGAGTCATCGCGCCGTCGAGCATCGCGACTGTCGCGGTGCTCGCGATCGCGAGGTTTGCGCCGGGCCCGCTGAACTGCGCGAAGATCGGCGCGGGGCGTTCGGCTTGCTGTCCGGTGACTCGTTCATAAAAAGCGACGAGCCCGTCGAGATTGTCGGTGACGATGCGGATGGATGCGAACGACATGGGATACCTCCTGGGGTGTGGGTGACGTGGAGGGACCATGCTTGCCGATTACTGCGACAACGTCCTGTCGGTGTTTCGAAGATTCGTCGCCGTACCGCGTTAGTCGTGGTCGATCACTGACCGCAGACGCCCGAACTCGATGGCGAGGTCCTCGGGCCGGAGTGAGCGCCGCTCGGGCCGCTCGTCGGTCACCTCAACAGACAGCATCCGGTCGCCGCGGAATGCCCGGATGCTGTTTCGGAGTCGGCACCAGGCGATGAGGTACCACTGCCCCTCTTTACCGATCGAACCCAGCGGCTCGACTTCGCGCACCGACTCCTTGCCGGTCCTGTCTTGGTAGTGAAGCCTCACCACACGATCAGCTCGAAGCGCGGCAGCGAACTCCGCCGGGGCAGCGGAGTCCTCGGTGTCTTCGAGGAAGTGAACCCGGGAGGCGAGGGCGGTAGCTCGTGCAGCGTCACCGTCGGGCATCACCGCGAGGGTCTTGCGGGCGGCGGTCCGGGCAGCGTGTCGGAACGGGCTGTGTCTGAGGCCACCGAGACCGATCAACACTGCGAGGGTTTCGTCCAACGTGAACCCCGCGGGGCCGAGCGTGGCGGAGGCGTCGATGACGTACCCGCCGGTCCTGCCAGGCTCTGCCCAGATCGGTAAACCTGTTTGTTGCAACGCAGCAAGGTCACGCTCGATCGTCCTCACGGACACCTCGAACCGGTCAGCGAGCCGTCGAGCACTACACGGCCGAGGCGACACCGCCCGCAGCTCCTCAACGAGGCCGTAGAGGCGATCGGTCCGGTTCACCGGGCAATTATCTGCCACCAGGCGTGTGGATTTGGAGAACACCCAACTCTGAGCTCCGAATTCTCCAGGGACCGCTGATGGGGGAGGCCTTCGCGGGACCCCGATCGACGTGATGACTATCGGTGCAAGGGCTTACCGTGTGAACTTCGCCGCTCTTTTGGGCTCTTGTGACGTAACCGTGGGTCGTTTCGGGGTGCCTTAACGGCCGCACGCCGCTGTCCGTCTAGGTTTCTGACTGTCAAAAGAACAGAGACTTTAGAACGGAAAAACGGCGTGCGATCTCTCACGATATGGCGGGCTCTGCTCGGTGTCGAGAAAACGATCGTGGAGGGCATCGATCTCGATGTGGTGAGCGGGATTCTGGTTGCCTCGGTGCGGCCGACCGTATCGATGCGGAACCGCTGCGGGTCGTGTCGAAAGCGCAGCCCACGATTTGATGGAGGTGCTGGGCGACGGCGCTGGCGGTCGTTGGATGCCGGGTCGATTCAGGTCGTGTTGGAGGCCGACGCGCCACGGGTGACGTGTTCCATCCACGGTGTGATCGTGGCGGCCGTTCCCTGGGCCAGGCACCAGAGCGGCCATACCCGCTTCTTCGACGATCAGGTCGCGTGGCTGGCCACGCAAACATCGAAGACCGCGATCACCGTGTTGATGCGGATCGCGTGGCGCACGGTCGGGGCGATCATCACCCGGGTCTGGGCCGATACCGGCCAGCTCCATGACCAGTTCGCGGGGCTGACCAGGATCGGCATCGATGAGATCTCCTACAAGCGTGGACACAAGTATGTGACCTGCGTCGTCGACCACGACTCGGGTCGGCTGGTCTGGGCGGCACCGGGTCAGGACAAGGCCACACTGGCGAGCTTCTTCGACGCGCTCGGCCCGGAACGCTCGGCGCAGATCACCCATGTTTCCGCGGACGGGGCCGCCTGGATCGCCGCTGTTGTGGCCCAGAAGTGCCCGAACGCGGTCCGCTGCGCGGACCCGTTCCATGTCGTGAAATGGGCCACCGACGCCCTCGATGAGGTGCGCCGGGCCGCGTGGAATGACGCCCGAAAAGCTGCCCGCACGAACGAGGCCCAGCGCCCTCGGGGGCGGCCCGCCAAAAACGCGCCAGCCCGCCCGGACAGCGCCCGCGCCGCCGGGGTGAAGAACTCCCGCTACGCGCTCTGGAAGAACCCGGAGAACCTGACCGAGAAGCAGAAGGTCAAGCTCGCCTGGATCGTGCAGACCGACCCCACCCTCGGCCGGGCCTACTACCTCAAGGAAGGTTTGCGCGTGATCTTCAAACTGCCCCACCACGAAGCTGCCGAAGCCCTCGACAAATGGGTGGCCTGGGCTCGCCGGTCCCGGATCCCCGCGTTCGTGACACTCCAACGCAGCATCGTCAAACACCGGGCCGCGATCCTCGCTTCCATCGAGCACGGCCTCTCCAACGGTCGCGTGGAATCCATGAATACCAAAATCCGACTGATGACCCGCATGGCCTTCGGATTCAAATCACCCCAAGCACTCATCGCCCTCGCCATGCTCTCCCTCGGCGGCCACAAACCAGTACTCCCCGGCCGGATTTAACCCACGGATACGACAGGAGAGCCCAAAAATGCCGAGGTTCGTTACGGTGAGCCCCACCGCCGCGCCTGCCGAAGAAGACACCTCAGTAAACCACGCCGACCCCCGCCCGGTAGGCATCAGGATGAAAGGGATGCGTCAACGAGCGACCGTCTACGAGACTCTCGCGGTCTTCTACGATCGGTAAGTGGCGGGGTCGGCAGGCACGGTGACCAACCTCTACCGTTCCTTTTGCGTGTGCGCGGGTGCAAGCAGGACTCTGAGCGTTGCTTTCATCGATGCGGTGCTGTGGCGGGTTATCGGGGTCGATATTCGGCTGCCATGGGGCAGTCGAATGGTTGCCGGGCGGCGAGGCCGACCCTGTTGAGGTATCGGATGACGATGCCGAACGCGTCCCTGAGGTTGGTCTCGGTGTAGGGGACTTTCTGTTGGCCGCAGTGCGCCTGCACGAGTCGGTTGGCGGCGCGGAGGTTCGGGCGGGGCATGTTCGGAAAGAGGTGGTGTTCGACTTGGTAGTTGAGGCCGCCCATGGCAGTTGTCATGCCCCATCCGCGGATGTTGCGGCTGGTGAGGACCTGTTTCGAGAGGAAGTCGACCCGGGACGATTCCGGGATGATTGGCATGCCGATGTGGTTCGGTGCGAATGCGGCGCCGAGGTAGAACCCGAAGACAGCCAGTTGCACGCCGAGGAACGCAAACGCCATCCCCACGGGCAAAAACCAGAAGACCACCCCGAGATAGAGTGCGAACCGCGTCGTCACGAGACCGATCTCCCACGCCCTCTTGTTGACTTTCTTCCGGCCAAACATCGTCTTGTACGACGTCACGTGCAGGTTGAGGCCCTCGAGCAGGAGGATCGGGAAGAAGGCGTAGCCCTGGCGCTGGGTCAGCCAGCGGGAGAGCCTGTGCTGGCGGGGTGCGTCTTGCTCGATGAACGCGATGGGACCGCCGGCGATGTCGCTGTCGCGGCCGACCGTGTTGGGGTTGCCGTGGTGCTTGGTGTGTTTGGAGGTCCACCAGTCGTAGGACATGCCGACGACGCCGGAGGCGAGGATTCGGCCGACGCGGTCGCTAGTTTTCCCGGATTCGAACACTTGACGGTGGGCTGTTTCGTGGGCGAGGAAGCCGTACTGGGTGAAGATGAGGCCGATTCCCGCGGCGATGAGCAGCTGAAACCAGGACGTTCCGATGAGGAAGAAACCGGTAACGGCGGCGGCAAGCAGCAGTGTGATGATCACGAAGACGGTGATGTAGAAACCGCGGCGCCTTTTCAGCAGACCTGCGTCGCGGACTTGGGCCAGAAGAGCCGTGTAGGTGCTGGTGGGTCTCGCTGTCTCACCGGACGTGGTGCCGCGGAATCCGGCCGGCAGCTCCCTGTGGTTGATGGCAGTCGGCACTGTCAGGGTCGGAAGCTTTTCAAGAGTGGTCATGAGGTTGCAATCTGCGTAGTGCGCGGACGCGCCGGTCGTGAACGGAGGCCAGAGATCAGGGCAACCTTACTTCCCGGCCCCATCAAGGGCAGCTACTACGACGCGTACGTGATGATCGACATCTTCTCCCGCTACATCGTCGGCGCCATCGTCCACGCCTGCGAGGACGGGATCCTCGCGAAAGAGATGATGCTCACCGCGTTCGGGATCCACGGCGTCCCCGAGGTGGTGCACTCCGACGGCGGCCCGTCGATGACCTCGAAGACCGTCAGAACCCTGCTGTCGGACCTCGGCGTGACCGCGTCCCGATCCCGGCCACACGTGTCTGGCGACAACCCCTACTCCGAAGCACTGTTCAAGACGATGAAGTACCTGCCGGTCTTCCCCGAACGGTTCGGTTCACTGACCGAAGCCCGCGAGTTCATGGCCGACTTCGTGCACGCTTACAACCATCACCACCGACACACGGGGATCGGGATGCACACGCCCGCCGACGTCCATTACGGCCACGCCGACACCATCGACCACGACCGCGATACCGCACTCGACGCGGCCCGCCGCGCCCACCCCGAACGATTCGGGACCCACGCACAGACACGACCCAAGATCCTGACCCGCGACCCCGCAGCCTGGATCAACAAGCCACCCGCCGACGACGTCGAACTCGCCGCCTAACAACCACCGGCCTCACCCACCTTGACAAATTCCGGACGGTGAACATGTCGGACAGGTGTGAGCTGGGAACGGGCCTTGACCCTGGATTTTGGACACGCTGATTCCAGCAGGATGCTGGGGAAGCGAGAATTCAAGGATGGCAAGGAAGAATTACACGGATGAGTTTCGTCGGCGGGCGGTGGAGTTGTATGAGTCGGCGCCGGGCGCGACGCTCAAGGGCATCGCCGTCGATCTCGGGATCTCCCGCGGTGCGTTGAAGGAATGGGTCGGCAACCTCGGCTCCGGGATGATCACCGTTGGTGCGTCGACGGTGTCGACGGCGGGGCGGCCGGAGTCGCAGTCGGCGCGGATCGTGCGCCTCGAGGCGGAGAACGTCGCGTTGACGGCCGAGGCTCGCAAGCTGGCGACGGAGCGGGACATTCTGCGTCAGGCGGCGAAGTATTTCGCGGGGGAGACGAACTGGTGAACCGCTTCCAGTTCGTCGAGGATCACAAGGACGCCTATGGCGTGAAGCGGTTGTGTGAGGTTATCGAGGTCGCCCGGTCATCGTTTTACGCGTGGCTCGCGGCCGCGCCGGGACGGTCAGCGAGAGTAGCGGCGGACGAGGTGTTGGCCGAACTGATCCGGGTGGTGCAGGACCCGGAGCAGGGCGGAGATCGTGCCTACGGGGCACCCAGGGTCACTGCTGACCTCAACGAGGGCGCGGTGCCCGAGGAGCGGGTGAACCGCAAACGCGTCGCGAGGGTGATGCGGGAGCATCAGCTGGCCGGGATCCGGCTGCGCCGCCGGGTCAAGACGACGATCCCTGACCAGTCAGGGCGGCGGTTCCCTGATCTGGTCCAGCGGGACTTCACCGCGGCTGAGCCGAACCAGCGGTACGTGGGCGACATTACCTACCTGCCGATCGGTGACGGCAGCAACCTCTACCTCGCGACCGTGATCGACCTGTGTTCCCGCAAGCTCGCGGGTTGGCAGATCGCGGACCACATGCGCGTCGGGCTCGTCGAAGACGCCCTCCACGTCGCGGCCCACGACCGCGGCAGTCTCGCTGGCGCGGTGTTTCACAGCGACCACGGGTCGGTGTACACCTCGAAGGCCTACGTGACCCTCTGCAAGGAGTTGAAGGTGACCCAGTCGATGGGCGGGATCGGGTCAAGCGCCGACAACTCGCTCGCGGAGAGCTTCAACGCGACCCTCAAACGCGAGCTCCTTGAAGGCCGGCCGACGTTCCCCGACCAGGGCACCGCGTACCGGGCCGTGTTCCGGTGGGCGAACCGCTACAACACCCGCCGCCGCCACTCCGCGATCGGCAACATCAGCCCGAACGCCTACGAAGCAGCCCTGTCCGCTAGCCTCACCGAAGCGGCATAACCGAAATGACACCGTGTCCACAATCCGGGGCCAAGGCCCAACCTAGAGTTACCGCGACCCGATCACCCGAGCCAAGGACAGCAGATGGCAGCCGATTACGATGCACCCCGCAGCACTGATACCGATGAGAGCGCGGAGTCAATCGAAGCGTTCAAGGACCGCGCCGCCCAGAATGTTGGCCTTGTTGCTGACCTTGACGACGGGGACACCTCGGGCGGGTTCGATCTCGAAGCCGTCGATGTGGACGCGGATCTTGATGTGATTGTCTTGCCCGTTCAGGAGGTCGAGTTCACTTGTGTGGAATGTTTCCTCGTCCGCCATCACGTGATGTTCGATCACGACACGACACTCGGTCCCGTCTGTGTCGAATGCGCCGCCTGAGGCTCTGATGGAGCCTGAAGCGCCCCGTCAGCGGTCGTCGTCCTCAACCGGTAGTTCGGGGCCACGAGGGAATAACTCCGAATCGCGGTCGTGAACTGGATCGAGCCGACCTACCGCCGACACCGCCGACAGCGTCCCCGGGGCCGGTTGACCCGGCCCTGTTCGGGACCACCATGAACACGCCAGTCGCCCCGGCTGCGTGACTATAACCTGTCACCAAACCGTGCAGCAGCCCCATGCCTTGCGGTGAATTTCGACGAAGTCATAAGCCTCGGACGGACTGGCCGGAGAGTGACGGGGAGCGCTTCATCCCGCTCGATCGGATGCGGCGCACCATTGAGGGGATGAAGCGTGCCGGGCATCCGCGATGTGGCCGGGCCGTGGCGCCGGGTTCAGCGTTCCGGGGTCAGGACGATCCGGGTCAAACGTTCGTGCAGATCGGTTAGCTTTGCGGCGGTGTCTTTGGCCGCTGCGCGTTGCTGCTCGGCTGCGGTGACGATTCGTAGGAGCTCCATCCGCAACTGTGCCCGTTGGAGCAGTGACAGCTCTGCGGAATCGTCTAGGAGCTGCCCGATATCGAGCCGCAACTGGATGATGGCCGCCCGGTCGGGGTCATACGTCATCGTGGGGCACTCCTTCCCTTCATTGGTCGACTGGATCCGGTTGTGCCGGTCGGAGAGTTCACGAGGCATCGGGAACGCCCACTCGGATTCGCAGAGTGATGAGGGCTTCGCGGATCCTGCTCTTCATCGTTCCCGTCGGGACACCGGCCAGGTGGGCTGCTTCTTTGTGGGTCAGCCCTTGGAAGTACGTCAATTCGAGAGCCTGCTGCTGCTTGGCCGTCAGAGTACGGAGGGCGCGGGTGATCCTGTCGTGTTCGACGGTCGTCTGGATGGTTTCTGCAACGTCGTCTCGGGCTTCTTCGAAATCGCGAACACCCACGGCCAGGTCACGGTCCCGGCTGGACTGCGAAGCCCGGACCCGATCGATCGCACGCCGGTGTGCCATCGTGAAAAGCCAGGACGTCGCCGTTCCCTTTGCCGGGTCGAACCGGCTCGCGTGCTGCCAGGCCTCCAGAAAAACGTCTTGGGTCACTTCTTCGGATTGTGCCGGATCGACCAGAACCCGTTTCACGATCCCGAAAACACGGGGCGCCATGTGGTCGTAGAAGACCGCGAACGCGTCCGGGTCCCCGTCGCTGACGAGTACGAGGAGGTCGTCATCCGCGCCTTCAGCATCCGCAAGCGGTGCATAAGCGATACTCACAGCCTGTCCTCGGGGCCGTCGACCGGCAAACCCGGGCCAGCCGCCCCCACCATCGGGTCGTGGTAAATCAGATCATTGGATGCCACCGCGGGAAGCCCCGGAGTGGCGTCGCAATCCGTGTCCGGAAGCACGTCCGCTCGAGGGGTGCGGGCTCGCTGGTGGGGGCGGTGGCTGCTGATCTGCGGCCGGTGAACGGCGGGGTTCGGCTGAGGAAGGCTCCCCGTCAATTCGCTCACGTCAGACCTCCGGCTAAGAGCTACCTAGGTCTGGGACGGCTAGTGCTGACTCTAAGGGCTCAGGTGAACCGACACAATCCTTTCAGGGCGTGGCGTAGCTTTCTGCCGACGTGGGGGCGGGAGAGCGTCGGACGGGGTTTAGGGTCAATACCGTTCAGTTAGGGATGTCTGGGGTAGTTTTGGGGTATGCCTCGTTCTGGTTGGAAGAAGTCTGAGTCTGGTCGTCGGTTGTCGGATTTGGTGTCGGTGGGGTTGCTGACACGGGTGTTCCCTGCCGATGTCGTTGATGAGGTGATCGCGGTGGCTGGGCGGACTGAGCGGCGGAGCCGGTCGTTGCCGGCGCGGGTGATGGCGTATTTCTCGATCGGGATGGCGTTGCACTCGGAGGGCTCTTATGAGGATGTTTTCGCCGAGCTGACCGATGGTCTGTCGTGGGCGTCGGGGTGGTCCGAGTCGTGGTTGGCGCCGTCGAAGTCGGCGATCCTCCAGGCGCGGGCCCGGCTGGGCTTTGAACCGGTACGGGGCTTGTTCGCCCGGGTGGCGGTGCCGTTGGCGGTGCCGGAGACACCGGGGTCGTGGCTGGCCGGGCGGCGGTTGGTGGCGATCGATGGGACGGTCCTGGATCTGGCGGACACGTCGGCGAACGCGGAGCATTTCGGCCGTCCGGTGTCGAGCCGGGGTGAGCGTGCCGCGTTTCCGCAGGCCCGGCAGGTGGCGGTGGCGGAGTGCGGCACCCATGCCATCCTCGATGCCGAGATCGGGCCGTGCACGACGTCGGAGATCGCTTTGTCCCGGGAACTGGTCGGCAGGCTGAAGCCCGGAGTCCTGGTCTTGGCCGATCGCGGCTTCTATGGGTTCCAATTGTGGCAGCAGGCCGCGGCCACGGGCGCGGATCTGCTCTGGAGGGTCAAAACGAATCTGCGACCACGGCACCTTGAGACACTCAACGACGGGTCCTGGTTGGCGCAGATCATCCCCACCTCCGGCACCGCCCGAAAGAAGACACCGCCGCTTCAGGTGCGGGTCATCGACTACACGATCGAAGACGGCCGGGAGAACCCCGAGTCGTATCGGCTGCTCACCACGATCCTGGACCCCGACGAAGCGCCAGCAGAGCAGCTCGCTGCTGTCTACTCCGAAAGGTGGGAAATCGAGTCCACCTTCGACGAGCTGAAGACACATCAGCGCGGCCCCCGAGGCGTGCTGAGATCCAAATCCCCCGACCTCGTCCTCCAAGAAATCTGGGGACACCTCTGCTGCCACTACGCGATCCGCACCCTCATGGTCGACGCGGCCGCCCACGCCGGACGCGACCCCGACCGGGTCTCCTTCGTCGCAGCACTCCGCATCGCCCGCCGCTCCCTCGGACAAGGGTCCTTTTCCCCCTCAGCAACCTGACACCGCCGACGCCAGCTGGCGTCACGCCATCCGCAGCCTCATCAAGCGGCTGAACCCCGCACGCAGACGACGCTCCAACCCCCGCGTCATCAAACGCAAAATCTCCAAATGGCTCGCCAAACGCGACCACCACACCCACTGGGCACAACCAACACACAACCCCACAATCACCCTCCAACCCCCTAACTGAACGGTATTGCGCTTAGCCTGAATCCACCGATGCGGGGTGGGTTGGAGTCGGCGCGTTAAATGGAGAATGCCTTTCTCATCAGGGAAAATGGGGTTTGTCTAGAACAACACTCACCTGAAACGAAAGGCATCTCGCAGGTGCAAGTTTCTCACGCCTCCCGCACGGCTGTTGCGTCATTCGATGACCCCAATCTCGTGTCGTCAGCCGGGCTGCTCCCGGTGATGCGGCTCGCCGAGAAAACCGGCCTCCGGGCCCTTGCCGACCAGTGGTTGACGGTCCCGACGGACAAAGGGGCGAACGCGGGATCGAAAGTCGAATCGATCGTTGCCGGCATGGTGGCCGGGGCGGACTCGATCGATGACATGGCCCTGCTGAGGCACGGCGGCATGAACCGGCTCTTCGCATCCTGTTACGCCCCATCGACGTTGGGATCGTTCCTCCGCGCGTTCACCTTCGGTCACGTCCGGCAACTCGACGCTGTCGCCTCCCGACTCCTGATCAACCTCGCCGGTCAGGCACCCCTCGTCCCGGCCGGTAGTAACACTGTGTTCGTGGATGTCGACGACACCATCATCGAAGTCCACGGCCACCAGAAACAGGGTGCCGGGTTCGGGTACTCCGGTGTCCGCGGCATCAACGCGTTCCTCGCGACCGTCTCGACCGAGACCAGCGCTCCCGTGGTCATCGCCCAACGCCTCCGACGAGGAGCCACCGGGTCCCCGAAAGGCGCCGCCCGGATCGTCGCCGACGCCCTGAAAACGGTGACCCGGCTGCCGGAACCAAAGACGACACCCGTGTTGCTGCGGGCGGACTCCGCCTACTACGGGTTGCCGACCGTGAACGCAGCCATCAAGGCGGGTGCTGAGGTGTCGATCACTGCCCGGCAGGACACAGCCGTGAAACGTGCCATCGCCACCATCCCTGAAGACGCCTGGCAGAAGATCAAATACACCAACGCCATCTTCGACCACGACACCCGCACCTGGATCTCGGTCGCGGAAGTCGCCGAGGTGCCCTTCACCGCGTTCACCTCGAAGGCGAAGAAGGACCGTGTCGAAGGGCGTCTGGTCGTGCGGCGCATCCCGGAGCTGAACACGAAGAACCTCGAGCACCCGACGCTCTTTGACACGCACCGGTTCCACGCCTTTTTCACCACCACCGCCCTCGACACGGTCACCGCGGATCAGGTGCACCGTCGGCATGCGATCATCGAGCAAGTCCACGCCGACTTGAAGGGTTCAGCCCTGGCGCATCTGCCCTCGGGCCGGTTCACCGCGAACGCGGCCTGGCTTGTTCTCGCGGTCATCGCGTTCAACCTCACCCGCACTGCCGCCACCATCACCGGGCCTGACCTCCGGTCGGCGACGACGGCGACGATCCGCCGGAAACTGATCACCGTCCCGGCGAGGATCGCGTCTTCCGGACGACGCATCACGTTGCACCTGCCTCGCGCCTGGCCTTGGGAAGCCGCCTGGACAACCCTCTTCAGCCACGCTCTCGCGCCCCCACAAAGCTGAGCACCTCGACCGACCAGCCGACAAGGCGCGAGCAGAAACATACAGTGGAACACCCCGGGCAGCGAGGCCCACGGCTCCGCCGCGCCCACCCAGCATCACCAGCTCAAACAGGGATCGACAGCCCCTCACCTCAGAACACCGGTGGATTCAGGTTTAGACGGAACCGCAGTGGGAGACCGTTTCTGATAGCGTGCGAAATGTTGGCTTTTCCTCACCAAGGGGGAAGCCGTGCCATCGGGTCGCGAATCTGGGTCGGGAACCGGGAAGCAAAGACGCTTACTCACCTCACCAATTGAAGGACCCATTTTCGTGAAGAAGATCACCTGGCTTCAGGGCATCGCCGTTCCGGCTGTTCTGACCCTTTCCCTGGGCGGGGCACTCATCGCTGTCGCCCCGGCCAACGCTGCTCCCGCTGACCTCACCGTCGTGACGACGAACGTGACCACCGGTCGAGTCCTGACCATCACCGGCACAGCGACCCCGGGCGACAACATTGAGCTGCTCACCCCGACCGGCGGCTTCGCGGTTCCCCGCTCCGTCGTTCCCGCTTCGGGCGACTATTCCTTCACCTACACGATCCCGGCGTCGGTGATGTCGCCGGCGAACTACACCGTGCAGCAGCTGGTGGGCTTGAACGATGACGGCAGCGCTGTCGTCCCCGTCACGATTCCCGCACCGGCACCGGTGTTCGCCGTGACGACGCCGACGAACGGTGCCACGGAAACCTCCCGCACCGTCACCTTCTCAGGCACCGGGACCGAGGGGGAGCCCGTCAACATCCTGAACGCTGCCGGGACTCGCATCGTGCAGGCCGACCCTGACGCGCAGGGCAACTGGACCGGCACTTACACGTTCGCCGACACCGACGACGTCACGCAGAACCTCACCGCCAACGAGCCCAACGTCGGTGCGGGCGGCGCCCCGCAGGCGTTCACGATCACCCTGCCGGCTGTCGCACCGAGCAACGCGCTGACCCTCACGAGCCCCGCGGATGGGTCAACGACCGCGTCGCGGACGGTCACCTTCACGGGGACCGCACCCGAGGGTTCCATCGTCAGCGTCACCGACTCCAACGGTGTCGTCACGAAGACTGACGGTTCCATCACCGGGACCACGTACTCGATCCCCGTCACCTTCGCCGATGACGCCCCTGTCGCCGAGACCGTTACCGTCTCCAGCCAGTCCGGTGGGCGCGGCGCCGACAACACGATCACCCGCTCCTTCAACCTCCCCGCGGCCGCGCCGGTCAGCGACAACACGCTGACTCTCGCGACCCCGACCGAGGGCTCCACCACGGCAACCCGCACGGTGACGTTCACCGGCACCGCGCCGGAGGGTTCCATTGTCAGCGTGACCGCCGCCGATGGCACCGTGACCCGCACCGATGGTTCCATCACCGGAACCACGTACTCGATCCCGGTCACCTTCGCCGATGACGCCCCGGTCGCGGAGACCGTCACCGTGTCAAGCTTCGCCGGTGGGCGAGGTGCCGATAACACGGTCACCCGGTCCTTCAACCTTCCCGCCGCGGTCACCGCCCCGGTCCCGACGATCGCCACCCCGGTGATCACCTCCCCGAAGACTGGTGCGAAGATCACCGGTGACCAGGTCACCTTCACCGGAACCGGCACCCCCGGGGCCAACATTGTCGTCGCTGTCGTCCCGACCGCCGACGTCAAGGCGGCCGCCATCCAGCGCCTCGCCGCCCCCGCGGCCGCGACTCCGGCGGCAACACCGGCCGATCCTGCCGCCCCGATCGTCGTGAACGCGAAGGGTGTCTGGAGTGTCACGGTGGCGTTGACGCCGAACGACTACACCGCTGAGGCAGCATCGTTCCTCCTCGCCGCTGACGGCACCCCCGTCGTTGACGCCAACGGCGACCCGGTGGTTGCTGGCCCCTCGAATGACGTCGAGTTCACGCTCGCCGCCGCGGTGACCACGGCAGCGACCGGCCCCACGACCCCGATTGCCACGGCGACCGCAGCGTCGGCGTCGGCTGATGGTTCCAGCCTCGCCTTCACCGGCTCCAACCCGGCCCCGGCCGTCGGCTTCGCTGGGATCCTCCTGGCCCTCGGGGGGGCGTTCGCGTTTATCGCCCGTCGTCGTCGTCGCGGAATGAGCAACTAGCAATACCCGCACCATGTCAGGCCCCGTCCGGTGACAACCGGGCGGGGCCTTTCCCGTGTCCGCGGGCACACAGGCTGCCTGACCCCAGGGCATCCCCGGTCGAGGAAAGCGCCGTTGGTCGGTGCGGGACGTGGTGGCTGGTCTGGCAGGCTGGGGTGATGCCAGTCAGTTCACCGCTTGATGAGAATCTCGCGAACGCGTTGTGGCTGCACACACAGTTCGCCCGCCGCCAACTCGACGCAGCTGTCTTGGCGGCCAGCGAAGTCGACGCGCTGATTCGACAGGCCCTGACTAGCAACGACGACGTGCACACGATTGCGGACGCCAGCTTCGTCGATGGCCCACTCCTTGAATACGTCGCACAGGGCGGGAACACCCTCGCGTTCTTCAGCAGCCAACTGGATAAGGCAGCCGAAGAAGAATCTGACGCGTGATTCCCGCCCCCACCTTCACGTCCTCATTCTTGAGAATCGGCTTTCTCGGCCTCGTCCCGAAGAAATCCGCGTACGTCGGACCGCTGGGCACGGCCCGTGGCGGCGACGGCGACAGGATCGGCAGGTGCGCCTGGAGTACCCGTCGCGGTGGCATCAGATGCTTGATCCGGGCCGGGGAACGCGTGGGTCGCTTTCATAGAGTGACGTAGGCGGCATAGGAACACCCTGGCAGACAAGACCGCCAGCTCCACTGGACTGCGGAGGTCAATCGCGCAGTGGTCTGAACGCAATCCATCTGAAAGCCATCTTCGCGCAATTCTTGATAAGACGGACTCCGACCCGGTGAACGAGGAAGAGAATGTGTCTCCAATGAGGCCCGTGCATGCGGACGATGTCATTCCGGAGACGCGGTGGTGGCAATCGCCAAGGCGCGCGATGCTCACCCCGGGGAGCATCGTTGCCATGTGGGCGTAAGCCTTGGCCAGTTCGGGACCGATTGTCCAGAATGGCGCCCTCGGCAATGGCGATGCGGAGCAGCAGCGGCCTTATGATCATCGCGTCCGCGCTATGAAAAGTTTTTGCCAAGCGACTGGCCTCACTCGAGTCAGCCGGCATGGCCAGTCAAGGGCGATTCGAATGGCGACGCGTAAGGACCCGCTGCTTTGGTTTCGGGTGTTGCTCGGCATATCCGTGTGGATTGTCCTTGCTGGTCTTGTCGGCCTCGTCTCGACCATTCCCCAGCTGTTTGCGCCGCATCACGCGACCACGGTCCAGGCGTTCATCTTCGCCTTGGTTGCGTTCGTCGTCGGGGTCCTGCGCTACAGGTGGTCCCGCCGCAACATCAACGCCGGGACGTGGTCTTAGCCTGAATCCACCGATGGACGTTTAGTTGGGGTCGGCGCGTTAAACGGAGAATGCCTTCCTGATCAGGGAAAATAGAGCTTGTTCAGAGTCCTATTCGCCCGATAAGAGAGGCATCTCGTAGGTGCAAGTTTCTCACGCCGCCAGGGCTGCTGCTGCGTCATTTGATGACCCGAATCTCGTGTCGACCGCGGGGCTGCTCCCGGTGATGCGGCTGGCCGAGACCGCCGGTCTTCGCAGCCTGGCCGATCAGTGGTTGACGGTTCCGTCGGACAAGGGTGCCAACGCCGGGTTGAAAGTCTCCTCCCTGGTGGCGGGGATGGTTGCCGGTGCAGACTCGATCGATGACATGGCGCTGCTGCGTCACGGCGGCACGGGCAAGCTCTTCACCGCCTGTTATGCGCCGTCGACGTTGGGGTCGTTCCTGCGGGAGTTCACGTTCGGGCATGTCCGCCAACTCGACGCCGTCGCCTCCCGGCTCCTCGTGGGCCTCGCCCGGGAAACACCCCTTGTCCCGAAACCCTCCGGCGCAGGCATGGTCTTCGTGGATGTGGACGACACGATCATCGAGGTGCACGGGCATCAGAAGCAGGGCGCCGGGTTCGGATACTCCGGGGTCCGCGGCCTCAACGCACTCCTGGCGACCGTGTCCACCGACACCAGCGCCCCGGTGATCATCGGCCAACGGTTGCGGAAGGGGGCGTCCGGGTCACCACGCGGTGCTGCCCGGATCGTCGCCGACGCGCTGAAGACCGTCACCCGCCTCCCCGGGGCCTCGTCGGCGCCGGTGTTGTTGCGGGCGGACTCCGCGTACTACGGGTTCGCGACCATCAACGCGGCCCGGAAAGCGGGAGCGGCGGTGTCGGTCACGGCCCGGCAAGATCCGGCCGTGAAACGTGCGATCGCCACCATCCCGGAGAACGCGTGGACCCCGATCGAATACCCCAACGCGATCATCGATGAGGACACCGGCGCGTTGATCTCCCACGCCGAGGTCGCCGAGGTCCCCTTCACCGCATTCACCTCCCGGACGAAGAAAGACCACACCCCAGGTCGGCTCGTGGTGCGGCGCATCCCGGAGCTGAACAAGAACAACCTTCAGCATCCGACGCTTTTTGACACGCACCGGTTCCACGCGTTCTTCACCACCAGCACGTTGGACACGGTGACCGCGGACCAGGTGCACCGTCGGCACGCGATCATCGAGCAGGTCAACGCGGATTTGAAGCATTCCGCGCTGGCGCACCTGCCGTCGGGGATCTTCACCGCGAACGCCGCCTGGCTGGTCCTCGCCGTCATCGCTTTCAACCTCACCAGAGCCGCCGCAACCATTGCTGGTGCTGCTCTGGCGAAAGCGACCACCGCGACGATCCGCCGGAAACTGATCACCGTCCCGGGCAGGGTCGCGTCCTCCGGACGCCGCATCCGCCTGCACCTGCCCCACGCCTGGCCCTGGGAGGCCGCCTGGACCGCGCTGTTCGCTCACACGACAGGGCCACCCCGACGCTGATCAACCCGTCCGACCAGCCATCACGGCGCGACTAGGAACCAGCAGTGGAACGATCAGGGCAGCAGGGCCCACGGCCCTGCCGCGACCACCCGCACCCCGACGCTCACCCACCCCGCGACCCCACCCACCCCAGAAACATCGGTGGATTCAGGCTTAGGGTGCCCATGGCGGCTCCGCGCGGTCGGCGGTCGCGTCTCCCTCGCCGAGTCGGGAACTTGGACGCCCAAGTGATTGAAGCTCTGGACCAAGGCCTGGGCGGTGCCGCTCGAGGGTGCGTCTGCCCTAGACTCTCGCTTGGAAGGGGCGGCTGGTGCCGCAGCGCCTGAACGCAACTCCCCTCCACCTCTTGGGTGTCACGAAGCGCGGACCTCTGTTTCTTGTCTCGCAAGGGATCTTCTGCTTCGTCCTAGGGTCGTCGCGCTGCCCGTCGCGTTCCTCGTCCCGGAGAAGGGTGGCGGCCCCAGCTTTCTACCGCTGATCGTGGGCATCGTTCCCTTGGTGGTGGGTGTCGTCGCCCTCCTGATCGCGCGCCGTCGCAACACGAGTTCGTAAGACCTACCCCTAGACGGAAGTCGCCGATAGCCTTTCAACACGGGTGCGCCCCCCAACGAGTGCGCCGCGGCGATCTTGTGAGGTGCTCGGGCTTGCGATAGAGGACAATCGGACAGAAGGTGGTGCGTGACTTCGACGGATAGCGGCGGTTTATCTCGCGAGGAGAAAGCCGGCCTCATGGCCGGAGTTGGTACGGTCCTAGACGAGCTTTACGCACCCGAGGATGCGTCCGACGTCATCGGGGTACGGCGCATTCGCGGTCCTGTAACCACCCTTAGAGCTGTTCTCTGGGACGCCTGCTCCACGGTGGTCGACCTCCTCTACGACGATCTCCGAATTCTTGAAATAGCCCGGGTCAACGGCCCCGACACGCTCGACGTCTTCTCCGCCCGAGACTTCTTCCCGAGCCCCATGGCCGAGCAATACTCGATCATCTTTGTCCGCCGGTTTCTAGCGAGCACTATGGCCATCACCGACCGATTCGCCGGCGCCTGGCGCGAGCCCGCGAACACAGCCGAGGACGTCGCTACCCACCTCATCCTGGGACAAGCAGAGATGCTCATCGACACGTACGAGTACAAGGTCCCCGTCAACTGGCGGCACGACCTCGAGGGGTTTCTTCTGGCCCAACCAGAATCAAATTTGCTCGACGATTTGAACTGGCAGAATCCCACCCGGACGAATATTCCCGCGCGGGAGCAACTGATCATCAACCCGTGGTTCATCCGCTTCGTTCCGGGCTTGGGCGCCAATCCATACGCCGATCCCGATACCTGGCCCGACTTGCCGGTGTGAATCACAGACGTCAGTACGCCGCTCGCCATCTCAATAAGATCGGTGCCTGACTGACGTGGGCGCGGCAGGCCTCAGTCAACGTCGAGCGGCGGGTAGCCGCCGTCGATGTGTGGCAGGGTCTCCATCCATGTGGTGGCGCTCATGGGGAGGTCGAGCGCGTCGATGGCCGCCGTCAGCGCGGCCGTTGGCTCCGGCCAGTCGGTGTTGAGTCGATCTTTCGTCATGACGACGCGGCCTTGGCCTTCGAGAAGCTGCAGCCTGGCTAATGCGTCTCTAATGTCGTGGCGGATGTCATCTGCGTTCGTTGGCGTGGCCATGGCCTCAGTCTGCCGCGAACCGGCGTCACCGGCTGCCAGAAGTTCACCGGCTGAGGAGTCGCGTCTGCAAGAAATGCGAATACACCCAACACGTACTTGACATAATAAACATTATCGGCTGTCCCAAGTGGGGTGGGGGAGCGGCCAAAGGACGGCCGATTCCGTTGCACGTCGCTCGTGCTCCCGATGTGTCCCGCGACCCACTTTTGCACGGGTTGAGCGGGCGTTTGTCGTACCTGTGCGCCCATCTTCAACGCCCGGGGTATCCGTACATCCGCATGCCTGTGCGGACAGTTCCCGGACGCTCGAGCTTTGCAAAACATTGGTCGTTGCGCTTTAGTTCACCCCATGAGCCTTAGTGGCCGGGGTGCAACAGGGCAATCGTCCAGCAGGTTGTTGGGTTCACTGGGTTCTCTCTTGTTGGTGCTTGAGCGGGGTTGGGCTGACTGCGCCGAATGACGCAACAGCTTGTTGCGTCATTACGGGCGCCTTCGCACGTTCAGGCGTGTGCCTGCGTCACACTGGGGGTGATGCCTGACACCAGCCCCGTGCCTTCGTCCTACGCCGCAACCTTGGCAGACCTCAAGGAGCAGGTACTCACGTCCAGGTTCACAGCGCAACGCCGCGTGAACACCGAGCTCGTGACCCTCTATTGGCGAATCGGCGACAGAATCGGGGAACGCCAAGCCCTCGAGGGGTGGGGAACGCAGGTCATTGCTCGGCTAGCTGCCGACCTGCGTGCTGCGTTCCCGGACATGAAGGGTTTCTCCCCACGAAACCTGACCTACATGCGGAGCTTCGCGAAGGCGTGGCCGGACCCCGCAATCGCGCAACAGGCTGTTGCGGAATTACCCTGGGGTCACATCACCGTCCTCCTGGATCGCCTCAGCGACCAGGCGCTCCGGTCCTGGTATGCGGACCAGGCGGCCGCCCATGGGTGGTCCCGGAATGTTCTCGAGCACCACATCAGGACGAACGCCCACACCCGTTTCGGGGCGGCCCCGTCAAACTTCGACCGAGTCCTTGACCGATCTGATTCCGACCTGGCCCGCCAGATCACGAAAGATCCCTACGTTCTAGATTTCCTTGCAGTCGATAGTGACGTCAAGGAACGCGGCCTCGAGCAGGCCCTCGTCGACCGGATCATCGACACACTCCGTGAGCTTGGCGAGGGGTTCGCGTTCGTTGGTCGGCAGGTTCACTTCGACGTCGAGGGAGACGACTTCTTCGTCGACCTGTTGTTCTTCCATGTTGACCAGCTCCGCTATGTCGTCGTCGAGCTAAAGACGGGAAAGTTCAAACCCGAATACCTCGGCCAGTTGGGGTTTTACGTCGCTCTGGTCGACGACAGGCTTCGCCGTCCTCAGCACGCGGAGACGGTCGGGCTGCTCCTGGTCACGAACAAGAACGATGCCGTCGTCCGCTACTCCATCGGGTCACAGCAGACCCCCATCGGCGTGGCCAGCTACGACTTGCTCCCCCCAGGGATCAGAGCCGCTCTCCCTTCGGAAGAAGACCTCGCCGCTGCCCTGAAACCAGTCGACACCAATGAGAGGTGACGGCTGAGGCCCGTCGTAATCTTGCACCGTGATCCGGTCCCCGTCGTTTTGCCCGTCCCGCGGTGTCACCTTTCAACGCGTACTGAACACGCACGACCATGATGCCTATGAGCGCATCGGTACTGCGGACGACGGCTGCGACGGGTGGGCGCTGGTCGTGTGGACGCGAACCCTGGCGTACCCGCAGGGTCAGTCGTGATCCGCCCCGAACAGGAACGGTTCTGGTCTCACGTCGTCAAAGGGCCCGAGTCTAACGACTGCTGGTTCTGGACCGGCGCGATCTCCGACGACGGTTACGGTCGGTTCTGGATCCAACGCAACGGGGGGCAGCAGGCGGTCCGGCCGCAGCGGTACGCCCACGAACTCGCCACCGGGGAACCGTTGCCACCGTCGATGCTGCTCCTGCATTCCTGCGACATCCCGATCTGCGTCCACGCGTCCGCGTATCTGGAATCGTCGCATGTGGCGCCGGGGACGCATCGGGAGAACATGCTTGATCGTGCACAGCGCGGCCGGTACCGGGACCGGCAGACCCTCCGCCTGGGGGAACTCCCCCGCCAGGTGCGCGTGCAACGCTCCCTCGATCTTCGCACTGTCATCCTCGACCACGGGTGGCAACCGGAACTGATCAGCGCCGCCCTCCTCGGCGTTGAGATCACCCACCCACGACTCTTCTAAGCACCCACCGACCAAGGCGACCTAACGGTCACGCCATGGCGAGTACCTCGGTGCAGTCCGTCACTCATTTTGCCATGGCATCCATCGAACGACGGTGCCGTCTGAGCCGACACCGTCTATGCCACCTCGGAGACAGGGGATGTTTTGGCGTTGCGGGTCTGCGACTTCCTCACATTGTCGGCGGCTATGCCGACCGGGCCGCCGAACGGCTAATAGCCGAGGCCTTCTCCTCCGGTAACGGGGATCGAGGCCCCGTTCAGGAATGTGCTGGTCGCCGTCCAGAGGATCACTTCCGCTATCTCCTCGGGTCGGCCGACACGACCCTGGGGTGTCGCCTGGATGAGCTTTTCGAGGTCTGCGGGCTGAACCCTGGCGAGCATGTCGGTGTCGGTTGGTCCGGGCGCAACAACGTTGATGCGCACCCCCCGCGGGCCGAATTCCCACATGGCACTTCGCATGAACCCTTCTAGGGCGGCTTTGGAGGAGGTGTAGTGGCTGCTGCCGGGAATCCCCGTCCGAGCGCTCTCGGAGGAAACGAGAACGATGGACCCGGACTGGTTCCGGTTCATGGCCGCGAAAGCATGTTTGGCAGCCAAAATCGCACCGAACGTGTTGACGGAGAACACCTCGTGGAGTTTCTCTGCGGTCAGGCGAACGACGAGGTCTTGCCGGGCGATGCCCGCAGAGACCACCACGACGTCGATTCTTCCGCGCTCGTTCACAATAGTTTTGATGGCCGCTTTGATGGCCGCTTCATCCGTGATGTCGGCCATCACCGGAGTGACGCCCCCGGGCACGCCCGTGCCGCGATGCGTCCCGAATACGTGGTGGCCGGCCGCCGCGAAGGCGGTCGCGGTCGCGGCGCCGATTCCTCGGCTCGCACCGATAACAAGAACGGTTAGGGCGTGTTCGTTTTCGAGCATGACTTCATTGTCTGCTACGTTTCTTGGCGTGCGGAGCCGGACCGGCTTCGTAAGCTTGGCGGCTGGATAGCTGTCCTGGCTGGACACCTACCGTGCGATCACGCCGGCTGTTCAGCCGTGCGCCTTCTTCTTGGTGGGTCATCACCTGAGGTGCACACCATGAGCGAAGAACCCATTCTCGACGAGGCACAATGGGTGGTCCTTGACCGCTTCAACGACGTCACGACGCTTTTGTCGGTGGGAAATGTTCCCGTCAATGGGAAGAGCCCCAGGAAGACCCTCACGGAAACGGGTCGGCGAGTTCTCCTCCCCGCCCTAGTTGCCGCCATGGACAACAAGCGGACCATCGACGTCGTTGTCGAGCACGGCACCACACAGTGGAGTGTGACCGCCAAGCCGATCGTCACGCCAGATGGAACCGAAATCATTGGTGCATATGGCATCTATGGCCCTACCGGGACTCCGTACCCGCCGGAACCGCTCATTGGTGCCTGGCAGTGGACCGTTGACCGGTCCGGGAACAACGTCGGTGAGCTCTCATCGCTCTGGGACAAAAACCTGTACGCCTTACACGAATACGATCCTGGTGCTGTATCCAGCACGAAAGGGCCCGTCGGAGACTGGTTGACGAAACTTCTTCCCCACGAGGACCGTGCTCAAGTGAAAACCGTTGTCGACGCCGGGCTGTCCGCGGCCAATGGCATCCACCAGCTGCTGAGCTTCGGCGCGATTACACGGCTCGGCACCGACAACCCTGGCCGAAAACAGCTCGCCCTCACGGGTACCTCTGTTCCCGTCCCCGGCTCCCCCGGCGTCTTCCACGCGTACGGATTCACCCGCGAGGTTCCCTCCCCCACCCGGGTCATCACCTCGGGCCTGAACGTGGTCAACGTTGCCGACTTCACCCGCGCCTACTTCGAACTCGCCTCCGAAACGGCGTTCGTCGCCATCGACTGCATCCAGTCGTATGTCTTCATGACCTCCCCCAGTTGGGCACGCCTCGGATTCCACCCCGATTTCGAAGGCGACCTTGCCACCCTCTCCCCCACTACAGAACGTCCCAACGCGGAAGCCGTCATCCTCGCCGCCCGACAAGGCGACCCTGCGAGCTTTGATCCCCTGATCACGACCCTGAAAACTCGAGCGGACGACTTCAAAGCCGTTCGGATCCGTTTCTCCCGTGTCGACCGGGACGTCACGCCCAGCCGCTACCTCATCGCTGCCGTCGAGGAAGCCTGATGGGGATCCTCGACGGTAAAACCATCCTCGTTGCCGGCGTATTCAATGAGTCCTCGATCGCATTCACTACCGCTGCGATCGCGCAAGAGCAGGGCGCGAACGTGATCCTCACCGGCTTCGGACGGCGCCGACGCCTCACAGAAGCCGTCGCCAAGCGCCTCCCCGTCACCGCCCCGGTGGTCGAATTCGATGCCACGGAACAAGACGACGTCGAAGCCCTCCACGACCAGCTGACACCCCTCTGTGACCGTCTGGACGGTGTGGTCCACTGCATCTCAGCCAGCTACCCCACAGTGGTCGGCGAACACTTCCCCACCGCCACATGGGATGACGTCTCGCACTCATTCCGAGTGTCGGCCTACTCGTTCCAATCTCTCGTGCACGGCTGCGATGCCTTCCTTGCCCCTGGCGCCAGTGTTGTCGGGTGCACCCTTGACGCGTCCGTCGCCTGGCCCGTTTACGGGTGGGCTGGTGTCGCCAAAGCCGCCTACGAATCCGTGAATCAATACCTCGCCTTGCATCTTGCGCCCCGGAACATTCGCTGCAACCTCGTCGCCGCGGGACCAATCGATTCGTACACGATGAAAGCCATCGACGGCATCGACACCATCAATGGGATGTGGGAATCGCGCGCCCCGCTGACCTGGGACCGCTCCGATAGTGAACCCGTTGCCAAGACCCTTATCGCTCTCCTCTCCGACTGGCTCCCCGCCACCACCGGGGAAGTCATCCACGCCGACGGCGGATTCCATGCCGTCGCCTACTAAGCCACCAACTACGGCGTCGCCCACACCCCTAACGACTCACGAGCCCACGCCGCTCTAACACCGGGACCTGCGAGATAACGCCCAACGTGGGCGCTATTCGTCGCGCGTCAACGAGCTCCCGTTCCCAACCACACCTCAACGAGCCATCAAGAAAGAGCTGACGATGAACAACGACCGTGCAGCCGCACCCCTCGCCTTCTCTGCCGCCAGTCGCGCCAGCGACTACAGCGAGACCAACACCGACGATGAGGCCGAATCCCCAACGCCACGTCGCACGCCACCCAACCACGAAGACGTGACGACCAACAAGGCCGCCTCAAATCACCCTGAAAGAACCCTTCCTGTCACCCCTGACATCACCAGATCGCTCCAGCGGTCCCCCAACGAGAGCCTTTCTGTTCTCTTTGGAGGCACCGTCACAGACCCGATCTTGACAGCGCCACTCCTCGCGAAATCACGTCGAGGCCTCAGGGGATTGCTCCACACGGCCCCAAGCGCCGCCGAGATCAGAGAGCATGAGCGCACGTCACTCCGAACGGCCAACGAGACCGTTATCCGGCAGACGACATGGACGCGCCACGTCCGCATCCTGAAGCGCCCTGGGTTTTCTGCCGCTTCTATGCGGGTTGCGGCTCTCGGTTGAGGGTCGCGTAGTGGGCTTGTTCGAACTCCACGGGTGGCACGTTACCGCGGGAGCTGTGCAGGCGCCGGTTGTTGTACCAATCAACCCAGGCCGCGGTCGCGAACTCGACGTCAGCGATGCTGCGGTAGGGCCCGTTGTGGAACACGGTCGTGCGGATGCACTCCGCCTTGTAGAGGCCGTTGATGCTCTCCATGAGGGCGTTGTCGTACGCGTCGCCGACGGATCCGATCGAGGGCAGGATGCCCTCGAGGGCCAAATGATCGGTCAGCCGAATCGACGTGTATTGCGACCCTGCATCCGAGTGATGTATCAGTTTCCCGTCGGTGGTGGGGTGTCCTTCTCTCCCGCGGAGCCATAACGCCATCCGCAGCGGGATCATGACGAGATCGGTTTCTTTGTTCGTGGCCGCATGCCAGGCAAGGATCCGTTGCGCGAACACGTCGACGATGAACGAGACATACACCCATCCCGACCACGTGCGGCAGTAGGTGAAGTCGGTGACCCAGACCCGGTTCGGGGCCTTGGCGGTGAAGTCCCGGTTCAGCAGGTCGCCGGCCCGTTTGCCGTCTTTGGCGGGGATCGTGGTCCGGATCGTTTTGTCCCGGCGGACACCGGAGAGCCCGAGGTCTCTCATGGCCCGGTCCACCGCTCCCGCGCTGACGTTCCCCGGGACCTGTCGGCGCAAAAGCGCCGTCATCTTCCTCCTGCCATAAAGACCCTCCGGGGTCATCGTCCGGCGCCCGTGGACATCGGTGGTCCAGACCGCGTCCCGGACGGTGTCGAGGACCTGCGCATCGGTGATGGTTCGTCGGGACGGGCGGGCGCTGCGCCAGGACCGGTAGGTTCGTGCGGCGATCTGGTAGCCCTGCTCACGCAGAACCCTGCAGATCGACTCGACCGCGTGACCTTCGGATCTCATCGTGTCGATGAACCCCAGCATCACCGGTTGCGGGGGTCGAGTTCCCCCACGAAGAAAGCCGTCGCCGCCCGGAGGATGTCGACGTCTTCTCGCAGGCGACGATTCTCGGCCTTGAGCTTTTTGATCTCCGCCAGCTCGTCCGAGGTGACACCACCCCGCGTGCCGTCATCGATTTGCGCTTGCAGGACCCACCGGCGGACCGTCTCCCGGCCGACACCGATCTGTTTCCCGACCGCGGCCGACGCGGCGGTCATCGAGGGGTACTCACCGAGGTGGTCCGCGACCAGACGCACCGCGCGCGCCTTCACCTCGGAATCAATCTTCTTGGGCATGTGCTCATCCTTTCAACTCAAAAGAATGCGGCATCAAACCCGGGGCGCTTCAGACGGCTGCGCAATCTTCGTCGACACCCTCACCCGAACCGACGAGCCATAACCCTCCTCGCGTTGCCGTCGACGCCCGCGATCGACACCTACGAGGATGTCGAGCTGCACGAATTCAGCTCGCGGGAGTGGCGCGTCTACGACGTCGGATTCCTCACCGGCTACGCCCTCGGGCAGGCATCCCTGCAAGCACAGCTCGACCAGGCGAACCGCGACGCCGACCGCTACTACGCCGAGATGTGCCGGCGGCCGGCACCCCGCGAGAAGGAGCACGTCTCCTACGCGGAACTGTGCCGTCGACGCGGCGACTACGAGCGAGCCGAAAGGAACGAAGCGCAGCTGCGGGAACTCTTCGGCTACCTGCCGTAGTCACGGGGCGGTTGCGGAACACGGGACCTTCTCAGCGCGAGAGAGCGGGTGAGCGATCAGGAGCCGCGGCCTCTAGGTCGGGCTCCTCCGCCAGGGCACGACGCACGCTAGAGACGCCGACCTGCAACGCTCCCGCGATCGTCTCCCAGGTGTCTTTTTCGGCGCGCATGCGACGAGCGATCGCGATCCGTTCCGGGGTCATCACGGTAGGCCGGCCGCCGAGCCGGCCACGAGCTTTTGCCGAGGCCAGGCCGGCGCGGGTGCGCTCGGAAATGATGCGACCATTCATCTGGGCGAACGCGGCACAGATGTGGAAGAACAACTCCCCGCCCGCGGTGGTGGTGTCGAACGGTTCGGTAAGGGACTTGAACTCCACGCCCCGCTCCCCCAGCTCGGCAACGATCGTCACAACGTCGGTCATCGACCGGCCGAGACGATCCGTCGAGTACACCAACAACGTGTCACCGCGGCGCAGAAACTTCATGCACTCGGTGAGCCCTGGCCGTGCTGCGTTCTTCCCGGTGATCTTGTCCGAGTAGATGTGCTCGGCGCCGGCCGCGGTTAGGGCGTCGATCTGCGAGTGCAGGTTCTGATCCTGTGTCGACACTCGTGTGTATCCGACGATGCTCATCGGTCGCTACCTCCCGTAGCCGTGGTCGTTGCTGCGGTCCTGCCCGGTCGGCGGCCGGTAGCCGCGGCCTTCGGTTCGGTCCGTCGACGGCGGGCGGATCTCCGTCGCGCTCGTCGGGTAGTCGAGCTTGTTGAGGTCGACCATGCGTTGCAATTCCGGGTCAAGCTGCTGGGCAGCCCCCGGCTGTTCGGCCGTGGTGGCGGGCGCGCGTAGCTCGGCCGCCCACGTGCCGAAACGTTCCTTGATCGCGTCGAGCTGTGCGGGCTCCACGCCGTAGCGTGCGACCTGTTCGGGGCGGAGTCTTTGCGCTCCGTCGAGCTGTGTGGTGAACATCGGTACCTCGAAACCCAAGTCGCGATCGCGCGCAGCGGCGATCAGCTCAGCGTCGGTGAATTTGCCGGATGCTCGGATGGAATCAACGTCGAGATAGTCGCGGGCCTCTGCCCGGCTGTAGAGCGCACTGACCTTGTTCCCCACGGCATCGTCAAGGCTGAGTACGGGACCGACAGACAGCGTGACGGGATCCCCTTCGCGGGAGTCCACGCCCATGTCGATTTCGACGAACCGGCCCTCGGCGGTCGTGACGTGAAGCCGAGCGAACTGCTCGGCGCGGCGCAGCTCGTCGACCATGTGGCCGGTGGAGCGCAGCTCGTCGACGACCGAACCAACGGCGGTATCGAAGTGCGAGGCGTCGAGGTCGGACGTGAACAGGTCTATGTCCTGAGTCGGTCGGTCGATGATGCCGTGCTCTCGGATAGCGCCGGAGCCCGCGAGAGCGAACGGAGTCCCGTCGAGCGCTCGGAGAGCGGCGCGGGTGACGTCGCGTTGCAGCTCCTCGTCCGTGCTCACGCGGCGGCCGTCAGCTCAGGGAAACGTCCCTCCCACAATTCACGGACTCGCGTCGGCATCGTCAGCGCCGGCCATATCGCGATCAGAAGTTCCCGGTTGAGGATCTGCACCTGGTCGACCGTGCGACCTTCCTGGATCGTCGCCTGGTAGGCGGTCACAATGTCGGCCGACTCGACGTCGAAGGTTGGGTTCGGTCCCCAGTAGACCCACGGCGGAAGTCCCACGTGCCCGCTGCGCGGCCCGTGCAGCTCGTCGAGGCCGGCAGGCGCGTCGTAGGGCTTCACGTCCTGGATGCGGACCTTCTTCGCGGCCTCGATGGATGACATACGCCAATTCTATCGAGATTTGCCCAAAAACCACAGTCTCTAGCTTTCGGCAGTTTTGATTTCGGCAACGAGTTTTGAACAGATCCACTCCCTGTCGACCGTTATCGGTACGGTCCAGCTGCGGATCGCGCCACTAAATGGCGGTGTTCTGTGATCGCTCTGTGTCGATAGGGCTGCGCTCATCGGTGAGGGCTCGCGACCTTCTGTAGAAGGTCGCTCGGGACATTCCAAGATCCCGGGCAACCTGTGCGGCGGGGTCGCCACCCTCGACAAGGCGAAGGGCACTTCGGATCTGGCTGTCTGTGACGCGTCGAGGGCGTCCGCCGAGGTCTTTTCCTGCGTCGCGGCGCTTGCTGACAGAGTCGACGATCCGCTCCCGCTTGATGTCGTGCTCCATCTGCGCGAGAGCCGCCATGATTGTGAAGAGCATCGATCCCATCGGCGTCGAGGTGTCGACGTCGCCGCCGCCGAGGTTCAGCACACGTAAGCCGGCACCACGGTCGCGGAGTCCCTGCGCGAAGTCGAGCATGTTCTGCGTCGATCGCCCGAGTCGATCCAGTGTCGTGATCACCAGAGTGTCCCCCGCCTCGAGCGCGGCGAGTGCTCGATCGAACTGCGGGCGTGAAGCACGAGCGCCAGAGACACCCTGGTCGAGGTAGAGATCATCGCGCCGCACTCCGGCGGCAAGCAGATCAGTTTCTTGCCGATCCGTCGACTGCGGCCCAGTCGATACGCGCGCGTAACCGATCAGCTTCGTCACAACGCTCCAGGTGTCTCGTAACTAACAGTGAGTACCTGAATGCAAGCACATAGTTCCGACACATAGTTATAAGAATCGGCGCTGCGCAGAATTGCAGCAATTTATCGCGCCAGCTTTCCCGTCCGACGAGACGCCTCGTAACCCTAGGGTTTCGAAACACATGCGATCCTGCGACCCAAGCATGTCTCGCTCAATAGCCAGGGCCCAGCTAGGTCCGCCGGAAGAGGTAGACCCCGGTGAGGATGCTCTGGGAGTACACGCTCGAAACTTGGTCGTCACTGTTGCCCAACGAACTCACGCTCACGTCGTAGGCGTAACCCGCACGGTCGAGTTGCCAGCCGACAGCTTCGATATCGGACAATGTCCTGCCGCCGTCATCCTCAACCTTGAGAACGACTTCCAACAGGCTGTCACCGCGTTCACGTGCGCTCGTCGCCTTACCGATTGGGGAACGGAGGTAACGATCCTGAGCTTTGCGTTCGGCCGCCTCAGCCTTGGCCTTAGCTTTCTGTTTCTCGGACGCAGCCTTCTCCTCGGCTGATTTGAACAGCCCCATGTCCCCTTCTACCTTTCACCGACGATGAAGTCGGAAACCGTTGTGAGTAGTTCACTCGACACCAGCCACGGATTCTTCTTGTTTCCAACGACTTCAATAAGGGCGCCGCCCTCGACCTCGGATAAGACGTGAAACTTGTCGCCAGCATGTAGCCGGAGCTTGTTGCCCCCGTCCGCGCCTGTCGCGATCGTGAAAGTCGGCGGGACGACGATCGACGCCGGCCTCATCCTCTCCTTGGCGGCGACGAACGCCCTAGTGGCACCCTTTTTCATCGCCGGCCCGGCAGCTGCGCCAATGACTCCGCCGATAAGCGTCCCGCCAGCAGCTACGTACAAGCCGAGTCGGACGGGCCCGTTGGCCGCCTTCGCCAGCTCGACCATCGTCTGATAGGCGCCCAGGTTGCTTCTCGCCATGCTTCCCCCCCGTGGTGTCAAGTAGTCGCGAGGGTAGCAGCGGCTGAATGGTGAGGGTGGCCGCAGCCATCCAGCTAGACCTTCGCACGCATCCGTCGCACAAGCGGTCCTCAGACTCTAGAGCGATTCGAATGGTGTCGTCGTTACGCGTCGCTCCGAGCTGTAAGCCACCGCGACACAGGTGTGGCCCGTCGCGATGAGATGCGCCCTGGATGGGAGGGCGCGCCAATGTCCTAGCCGAGCGACCTCCATCGTTCGGCGTTTCCTGCGCTAAGCGTCCAGTCGCGGCCGGCCCAGTAGATAGGCCAACGCTTGTCACCGTCTGTTCGATTGCGGATCCACACCGTGGCACGACCGAACGAATTCTGAATGCGGACACCCTCAATTCGGAGTTCGTCGCCAATCTCAGCTGTAGACACCGGACGGGGATACTCCCTGGCGAGAATGTCGAGGACCTGGTTGAAAAGGCCGATCGACTTAGCCTTCGTCGCCCCGTCCTTCAGCATCCGAAGCTCAGGTACGGTCCACTCCCGCGCCTCGATCTCGTTCGCCGGATTCTTGGACAGGCTCGAGTCGTCGGAAGGGCCACTTTCGAGGGCGACCAGTCGTGTCGCGATGAACTTCGTGACGTCGTCTACGAGGTCCTCGCGGACGTTCATGTTGATGTAATTAGGCACTCTGGTGCTCCTGGAGGGTCGAGGTCTGAGGCGGTTATGTCCCGAGACTACCGATACTCCAAGTGACTTGCAAGTATTACTTGGACCCACTTGTTTAGGACTTGATCCTGACCCCCCTTCCCCGGACGCCTACCTCGGTCCAAATCGGGCAAAGCAGTTCCGTCGCCTGAGCGGCCCGTAAGGGGTCTGGCCAGTAGCGGAACGGCCATTGGCGCTAAGCCTCAAACTACCCGCGGATGCGGCCTGCTGAGGGTCCAAAAGCCATGATTTCCGCAACGAACACGCACATGCACGACTCGCCGGAACCGATGAGTTTCCAACCTTTCTCGACTCCCGAGCGAGGTGGTGAAAGTCTTGAGACGAGTTCTGAACGCACGTCTGCTCGTCGTGCCTCGAATTCACCCACCACATCGGCCTCTAACGCCAACTACCGTTCCGGTACTGGTCTCTAATGGTTGTGGCCGGTCTGGGATTGGCTGGCAGGCTGGTGCACGGTTCTGCCGGATGTGACTCTCTACTGGTCTGGCTCGTTTCACGACGGTGCCTTTGGTCTGATCTGTCCGTCCGGCGGGACCTGCATCGACCTGGCCCGTTCCGATGGCTTGATAGAAGGTTGCCCAAGTTCCGCGTCAGCGGACTTGTGGCTCGTTAGAGACACGCCTCGTAGCATTTTCCCAGGTCATGGCTGAGAGAGACCACTTCGAGGAAGGATGGACCACGGTGACTATCGTGGCAGACGAATTCACACATGTGATCGGTGTGGACACCCACGCCAGGACCCACACGTACGCCGCTGTCGAGGCTCGTACCGGAGAGATCCTTGGCACGGCAGTATTCCCCACTAGCCCTGCCGGGCTCGCCCGGGCGAGGAGCTGGATAAATCGACGCGCTCCAGAATCAATGCTCGTCGCCATCGAGGGAACCGGCTCCTATGGTGCAACCCTCACCCGCGCTCTCCAGGCCGAGGGCATTGAGGTTCGGGAGGTGAAGCCACCACGACGTGCTACCCGGTCCGCGCACGGAAAATCTGACGAGATCGACGCGATCGCGGCCGCGCGGACCGCTATTGCCTCGCCCCTGAGCGAACTCAGCACCCCACGAGCCGAGGGCATCCGGTCAGCACTGCGAGTCCTCCTCGTCGCTCGTCAGGCGTTGGACAGCCGTCGAACCGCCGACAACAACATGCTTACCGCGCTCCTTCGCAGTTTCAGCCTCGGCGTCGACGCACGCCGCCCGCTGACCGTGTCGCAGGTGCAGACCGTGGGTGGGTGGCGTGAGCGCTGCACGGACGACTCCGTCATCGGAACAATCCGATCGGAAGCGAAACGACTCGCCACCAGTATTCTCGCCGCAACAAGGCAACTCGATCAGAATCATGCTGCTCTGGCCCATCACGTCCAGGAACTCGCGCCCGGGTTTCTGAACATCAAAGGCGTCGGGCCGGTCACCGGGGCCATCATCCTCGCGGCCTATTCGCATCGAGGGCGCATCCGATCCGAAGCCGCCTTCGCCAGTCTCGCCGGCGTCGCCCCACTCCAGGCCTCCAGCGGCAACGTCGTCCGGCACCGTCTCAGCCGCCGCGGCGACCGTCAACTGAACCGGGCGATGGATATTATCGCCCGCACCCGCATGGTCTCCGATGCTGGAACTCGGGCCTACGTCGATAGGCGGACGGCAGAGGGTAAATCCCGACGAGAGATCCGACGCTGCCTCAAACGCTATGTCGCTCGTCAAATCTTCCGGCAACTCAACAGCCTCATGGGTTGACAACGAACCATAGAAGGATCAGACCCCATGAACGCATAGCGTTTCCCCGACGGCACCGTGACGAACACCACCACGGACCCGGTCGTGTGCCCACCTGCCAAGGCGATGACCAACGACCCGTCCCCGTACACGTCGACGCTTGACGTGAAACCAAGATAGGACGGGCCCTCGAAGGTGTACTCGTGGATCTCGTGCCCGGGCGATACGGTGCGGAACACTTTCCCGTCGCCGTCGGTCGCCGCGTACTCCCGCCCGCCCTTGCTCAACCAGATGGGCGCGTCGAGCGAGTCCAGGCCGCTGCTGTGGTCCCAGTGCGAATGCGTGAGGCTCACCCCCCGCAACCGGTCGAAGTCGTACCCGGCATTCACAAGCTGCTGGTGCACCGTGCGCGGTGCACCGTCGCGGTCGCCGCGTAGGGGCGCGGGCGAACACCGGAAGCATTTTCACATGCTCGGCGACATGCTTCCCGAACCCGGCATCGATCAAGAAATCACCCTGCGGAGGCGTCACCAGAAGAGCCTTTGATATCTTGTCGTTCAGGGTTGAGTACTGGAAGCGCCCGCTTCGATCGAAAACCCGGCTCCGCTCATGTGGCAGCTTCCGCTTGGCCGTGGTCAGGGTGCGACCGCATTGATCTGTAGGGCGACGCTGCCGAAGTGCTGATGGCTCGCTCGCAGGGTCACGAGCCCCGACTCGTTGTATCCACGGCTCCTGATCCAGACTGCCCCGACGGCGCCGGTTTCCGCGAAGTCGAAGAAGGGCTCTCCGACGAGAACGCCCGGCCCGTCGACCTCAAGAGTGATCCGGGCCTCGGAGCGGCCGCGAGCTTCACCGAACTCGTCGCGGATCGACAGCTCGACGCGGGTGGTGTCCACCGCATCCGCTGTGATTCTGGCGTCATCGGCCACGACGCTCAGGACGTCGTGGTCACGACGGCCGGAGAAGCGTCGGGAGATCGCGAGTCGAGCGCCGATGTACCCGTCGAGGACGAGATCGGCAGTGTTCCGGTGGGGGAGACGCAGATCGACGAACGACGGAGCCGTCACCAGGTGAGGGAAGGCGGTGGTGTCCGGGAAGACGGTAGCGTGATGCCGACCTCCGAGGGTGACCTCGAGGCGGTCGCAATTGGAGAAGACGACGGCGTTCTCGCCGGGGCCCCAGTCGGCCTCTGGAGTGCGATTGTCGAGGCCAGGCCTCGTCTGACCGTCCACGGGTGGATCCCATGTGAATGCCGGTTCGAGGACGACCCTCCGCGACGGATCGACCTGTGCCCGGTACATCGCGGCCCCCGGCTTTGGAACGCGGAAGGTGTCGAGGAGTCCCGATGTTTTCACGCCACGATGGTTCACGACGTGACCGGCGTGGTAGTCGATGGCTGACCATGCCAGAACTCCGCTATAGCGGGCGTCCGAGCGTGCTTTGTTGTGGACGTGCGCGTAGTCCATGGCCTGGTGCTGCTGAACCTCGGGACGCTGGGCCCGTCGATAGAGCCGAGTCGGGCTGCTCCAGGACGTCACTGTCTCGCCGATGAGATACGGGAAGTCGTCTCTCGGCGGCAAAAGCGTTGGGCAATGATCGCCGTTCGGCAGGTCGTGGATCGAATAGTCGTCGTAGGCGAAGACCTCGTGTTGGTAGTCCGGGGTGTCGTGATACTGCCCATGGGTGGTCCCGCTTGTTGCGCGGGAGTCGTCGAGGGACCTGACGAGGGCTTCCGTTTCGGCGTAGAAGTCGGGATGGTCGTAGGTTTCGTTCAGACGCGCGGCCCAGACGATGACGGAGGGCCGGTTCCGGTCGCGGACGATCATCGCGGCGATGTCGTCTTTCGCCCGCTGTCGCCATTCGGCGTCGCCGACGTACTGCCAGCCCGGCGGCTCCTCCCAGACGAGCAGTCCCAGTTCGTCGCAGGCGTCGAGGAACGCCGAGGATTGGGGGTAGTGCGAACAGCGCACCATCACGCAGTTGAGGGTGTCGCGGAGCAACTCGGCGTCTTTCCGCTGCACCCTCGACGGCATGGCGAATCCGGCGAACGGGAAGTGCTGGTGCCGATTGGCCCCGAACAGGTAGAGCCGTCTTCCGTTGAGGAAGAAGCCGTCCCGCTCGAATCGCGCCTCGCGGAATCCGATCCTGGTGCGGTGCGCGTGCGGCTCGCCGCCGTCGGGGCACACCGAGGTGATCGCGCGGTAGAGCGTCGGCGATTCGACGTCCCACAGGGCCACCGATCCGACGTCGTTGATGCTCAGCGGCACTTCGTTCACGCCCGGTGACAGCGTCGCGGTGACGTCGGCGCTCGCGACGGTCGCGCCATCCGGGCCCACGAGCTCCGTCAGGATCCTGGAGTCGACGTGATCTCGGGCATCGACGAACGCCGTGATCTCGACGCGCCGCCGATCAGGGTCCAGGACGTCACGCGGCACGGCCGACACGTCCGAGACGAAGGTGCCTGGAACCGCTCGGAGGGTCACGGTGCCGTGGATCCCGCCGGGCTGCCAGAAGTCGATGTCTTCGCTGCGGGCCGGGGCGGGGAGGTTCGGCGGTACGTTGAGGTTGAATCTGGCGTCAACGAGGACGGCGAGGACGTTGTCGCCGGCCCGGAGATGCTCGGTGACTTCGAATGAGAAGGGAAGGTAGCCGCCGAAATGTCGGCCGAGGCGGTGACCGTTCAGGGTCACGGTGGCTGCGACGTTGACTGCCTCGAAGTCAACGAAGGATCGGTCCGCGGGGGCCACGGGTGCATCGAAGTGACGCCGGTAACTCCACACGTGTTCCCAGGTCGCCGGATCCCATTGGCGCCACGAGAGCGGAGCCACCGCGTGGGGCAAGGTGACCTCTTCGTAGCCGCTGTCGTCGAGGGCAGGATCCGCGAGGTCAGCCGCCAAGGGAGCGTCATCCCAGTCGAGAGGCAGAGCCCGAGAGACGGCGCCTCCGAACAGCCATCCCGTATTGAGTTGGCGGCGAGTGGCCACCGGTCCGTGGTCGAGTACTGTTCGCTTCAACATCTTCGTTCCTTCTGCTCGTGTAGGTTCAGGAACCTTGAGTTCGCGTCACAGGTACGCGGAACGTGTGATGCGGCCGAGGGACGTCCTGATCTGGGCGAAGGACTGACGCGGTCGGTGTCGCACGTAGCTCCGGTGCAACTGGCGTGGATCTATTGGCGGCCCTTAAGGATGGCCGCTAGCCAATGGCCGCTTCGCTTGATTGTTCGATCTTGGGTGTCGTAATTGACGTGGACGATGCCGAAGCGTTTCGTGTAGCCCCAGGACCACTCGAAGTTATCCATCAGGCTCCACAGGAAATACCCTTTCAGGGGGAGGCCGAGGGATACGGCTTCCACGCATGCGGTGAGGTGTTTATCGAGGTAGTCGCGGCGTTCCTCGTCGGGGATGTCGCCGTTGTCGAGGAGCGTGTCGTCGTAAGCGGCGCCATTCTCCGTGATGTAGAGAGGAAGGTCGGGCTGCCGCGAGTTGGCCATGCGGAGGACGTCGATAAGACCGTCTGGGTGGATCTCCCAGCCCATGATCGTTTTGGGGGCTCCCGTATCCACCATGGTGACGAATTCGCTGCCGGATAGGAGCTCGCGCCGGTTTCCATGGGGGCGCCTGTCGTCGTCGTGTGGCGGCTGTAGTAGTTGATACCGAGGAAATCGATTGGGACGGCGATTTCGTCGGCGTCGGTCAAGGGGTTGGCGGCGAACCAGGTTTCTTCGCCCAGGTCGTGGAGGACGTCGGCGGGGTAGCGGCCGGCAAGGAGGGGGTCCAGAAGCAGCCGGTTGTGCAGACCGTCGATCCGTCGGGCAGCGTCGACGTCGTCCTTCGCGTTGCTGGCGGCCTCGACGGAATAAAGGTTGAGGGCGATGCCCACTGTCGCGTCGGGGCTGCTGTCTCGAATATTGTTGACGGCGCGGCCGTGGCCGAGTAGGAGGTGGTGGATGGCATGGGTAGCGGTGCTGCCGAGTTGCTTGCCAGGAGCGTGCACGCCGGAGGCGTAGCCGAGGAAGGCTGAGCACCAGGGTTCGTTGAGTGTGATCCAATGGGTAATCAGGTCCCCAAGGCTGTCGACGACGAGCCGTGTGTACTCGGCGAATCGATCAGCGGTTTCCAGATTCAGCCAGCCGCCATTCCCTTCGAGGGCGGAGGGCAGATCCCAGTGGTAGAGCGTTGCATACGGGGTGATCCCTTTCGCGATGAGGGCTTCAGCCAACCGGCGATAGAACGCGACGCCGGCCGGGTTGGCCGGCCCGGTCCCGTCTGGTTGGATGCGCGACCACGAGATCGAGAAACGGTAGGCGTCCAGGCCCAGATTGGACATGATCTCCACGTCGTCGAGGTAGCGAACGTAGTGCTCGTCCGCGGGATCTCCGGTGCTCCCGTCGACGATGGCCCCTGGGGTCGCGGCAAAATCGTCCCAGATGCTTCGTCCCCTGCCCCCATCCCTAGTGCTGCCCTCGATCTGGTATGCGGCCGTCGCGGTTCCGACGATGAAATCGTCAGGGATACTGTCTTCGGTGAGACTCATGGGGTCAGGCTTCTTCCTCGGGCGCGAACCAGTCGCCACCCTGCTTCTTGGTCGCGGCGGCCAGGACGTTGCGCGGTTCGACTTCGCCCAAAACGAGTCTCTTTAGTACCGCACTCGCTCGAGAGGGAAACTGGATCCCGATGGTGTCGAGGACGAGTTCGCAGAACATGGCGTCAGCCCACGAGAACCAGTCGCGGGTGAAGTCGCTGGGGTAGTCGGCGTCGAAGGATTCGTGCATCTGTCCTGTTCCTGCTGTGGTGCGGAGTAGGAGTTGTATTTTTTCGAGTTTGGTTTGGCGATCGAGGGAGGTGAGGCCTTCTACGGCGATGGCTATTGGCCAGATATAGCCGTGCGGGGTGTGGGCGCTGCCGACACCGAGGCCGGCGCTCCCGTCGAAATAGTAGGGGTTAGCGAGGGAAAGAACGAACGAGCGAGTGGCAAGGTAGGTCGGGTCCGACGCCGACAGGTACCCGGTCAGGGGGGCCGACAAAAGACTTGGCATGTTCGCATCGTCCATCAAAATCGCCTTGCCATAGCCGTCGACTTCGTAGGCGAAGATTTGCTCTCCGGTCGGCAGGTCGAACAGCGCGTGATCGTGAAGACTCGCGTCAATGCGGCCGGCGGCACCTGCAGCCTTGTGAGCGAGTGCGGTGTTCTGGTAGCAGCTGTTCAGGATGTCGGCCATGTAACGAAGCGCCACGACGGCAAACATGTTTCCCGGAATGTTGAAACCGAGCTCGCAGGCGTCATCGCTGGGGCGGAAAGCGCTCCAGATGAGTCCGATCGGTTTCGTGCGCCGCCCCTTTCCGTCTCGTACCAAGGTGTCGGTGGTGGGGCCGTGGGGCCGAACAAAACGGTAGGCGGATTTGGTCTCGTGGTCTTCTTCCTTTTCCGCGACGTCAATGATCAGTTGGCACGCCTGCTCGAATTCGGCGTCGAAGAAGTCGTCTCGCCCGGTGATTGTCCACAGGCGATGGGCTAATTCGAGCGGATAGCAGAGGGAATCCAACTCGAATTTCCGCTCCCAGGTCGACGGCCCTGCGGCTGTCCGATCGGTGCTGTGCCACGACTCGACGCTTTCCGTGAAGGAGTTGGCGTACGGGTCGGTGAGGAGGTAGCTGAGTTGTCGTCGCAGCACCGCAATGATGACATCTTGCAGTTCCCGGTCGCCATCGCAGAGGAGAAGGTAGGGACGAAGTTGAGCGGCGGAGTCCCGGAGCCACATGGCAGGAATGTCGCCGGTCAAAACGAAGACCGTTCCGTCGTCCAGGGGCCGAGCGACGCGAGAGAGGTTGGTGCGCATCGTGCGGGCGAAGGCGCGTGCCGCGTCTTCACCAAGGACCGTTGCGATGGTAGACGCCGCGGCGTCCACGTTAGGAAGACGAAGTTGGTCTATCGGATTCATGAGCCTCGGCAATCGTGCGACGGGATGGGGGTTCCCGCCAGCGGTTTCAGGGGGGTTTTTGTCGGGCAGGACGGGCTCGGAGTGCCCTATGAGTTCCTCTCGCCCCGCTTGGAGGCGGCTCGATGGGCAGCAGAGGCGGCTGAATACAGGGGGGCTGACGTTATTCGGGGTCGGCCGTCATCTGCGCCTCGATCACTTCGAGGTCGGCTGGGGAAAGGGGCGGTGCATCGAGGGCGCGGAGGGTGTCCTCGAGCTGGTGGACACTTGATGCGCCGACGAGGGCACTTGTTACGGCATCGTGGCGAAGGACCCAACTGATGGCCAGTTGAGCAAGCGATTGGTTCCTGGAGGTAGCGATCTCCTTCAACGCTCGGGCGCGCTTGAGGTAGCTTTCCGTGATGTCCGACTCGGTCACCCATCGCCCCTTGGCTGCGCGGGAGCCCGTGGGTATGCCTTGTAGGTAGCGATCCGTGAGAAGTCCCTGTGCCAGCGGTGAGAAGGCGATGATCCCTACGCCGAGGTCCTCCAGCGCGGCAAGTAGACCTGTTTCGATGTCGCGGTCGAACAGGTTGTATCGAGGCTGATGAATGCTGAGCGGCACACCTTCGGCTTTCAGGGCCATGACGGCTGCTTCTGTTTCGGCCACCGTGTAATAGTTCGAGATCCCGACGTACAGTGCCTTCCCTTGATGCACGGCGCTGGCCAACGCGGCCATGGTCTCTTCGATGGGTGTGTTGGGGTCAGGCCGGTGGGAATAGTAAACATCGACGTAGTCGAGCTGGAGGCGCTTCAGGGACTGGTCAAGAGATGCTCGCATTGTCTTCCGCGATCCCCATTCACCGTATGGGCCAGGCCACATGTCGTAGCCGGCCTTGGTGGATATGACGATCTCATCGCGGTAGGGGCGCAGATCCTCGTGGACGATTCTGCCGAAATTCGATTCGGCGCTTCCGGCGGGCGGCCCATAGTTGTTGGCCAGGTCGAAGTGAAAAACGCCGAGATCGAACGCTCGAAGTAGGATCGCGCGTTGTGTCTCCAATGGGCGGTCGTCTCCGAAGTTATTCCACAGGCCAAGCGATATTCGGGGGAGCTGTAGGCCGCTGCGGCCGCTACGGGCGATGCTCACGGACTCGTAACGGTTACTGGCTGCGGAATAGGGCATGGGCGTCTCCTCTCGTTGGCTGCCAGCGTGGAAGGGCAGCATAGTTGTCGTCGTTGGTGCGTATTGCTGTGGCAAGAATCGGACCGCGTTACTTTCATCGGGGTCGGCTCGCGTCGCTGATGAGATGGTGCCGGTCACGTGCGTCTGACGGCCGTTGCAGATTGGGCGGCGGGCCAGACGGTGGTGGTTTTATCCCTTCACGCTTCCTGCTGAGAGCCCGGACTGCCAGTACCGCTGCAAGTACAGGAAGGAGAGGACGAGAGGGATGATGGATACGAGCGAGCCGGTGATCACCGTGGAGAACAGCACATGCGCTCCTCCTCCTGCGTTGCTCGACGCCGCCCATTGTGCCAACCCGACGGTGACGGGATAGAGCGAGGACTTGTTGAGCATGATGAGTGGCAGGAAGTAGTTGTTCCAGGTGCCCACCAGGGCGAGGAGGAAGACCGTGACGATGGCTGGGCCGAGGAGTCTGGACGAGATTTGAAAGAAGATCCGGAACTCGCCTGCGCCGTCGATGCGGGCGGCTTCGACGAGGCTGTCATCGACTGCTTCGGCGGCGTAGATCCTTAGCAGGTAGAGGGCGAACGGGTTCACGATGGACGGCAGAATCACCGCCCAGGGAGTGTTGGTGATGTCGACGTGGGCGAAAAGTAGGTAGGTCGGCAGAGCCAACGCTGTGCCCGGGATCATGATTGATCCGAGCACGATACTGAAGATCACGCTCTTGCCCGTGAAGCTGTATTTCGCGAAGGCATATCCCGCCAGGGTGGAGAGAATCACGGCGCCCACGGCACTTGCGAGGGCGTAAAAGGCGGAGTTGATCAACCATTGACCGAACGAGCCGTTCTCGTAGGTGAATGTTGTGCCGAGGTTTCCGAAAAGGGAGAAGGCTTTTCCAAACCAAAGGCCGAACGTATCGAAGAGGTTGGTGTCGTTCTTGGTCGAGGCGAAGATGAGCCAGATGAGCGGGACCAAGAAGTAGAAGCAGCACGTCCAGAGGGCGACCGTGAGAATGACACTCTTGCGGTCGCGGCGGCGTTTTTTCTTGCCCCGAGCTGCCCGCGGAGTCTGGGATCGTGCCATCGTGTCCTGCGTGGCGTCTGACGTTTCGGAAACTGCGCTCATGACAGTCGTGCCCTCCGCTGGGTGGTGAGTTGGATGACGTAGGACACGATCATGATCGAGAAGCCGAGGATAAACGCTATGGCGGCGGCGTAACTAGGCTCCTGGCTGACGAACGCAAGGTTGTACGCGTAGTACGTCGGCGTGTACGAGGGGTCGATGACGGTCGGTGCGAGGGCGTTGAGCAGGCTCGGCTCGGTGAAAAGCTGAAACGAGCCGATGACAGAGAAGATCACACATAGCAGCAGCGCGGAGCGGATCGAAGGGAGCTTGATGCTCCAGGCGATGCGCCACTGTCCTGCTCCGTCGACCTCCGCCGAGTCGTACAGGTCCGTCGGGATCGACCTCAGCGCCGCATAGATGATGATCATGTTGTAGCCGACGAACTGCCAGGTCGAGATATTCATCATCGACCCCAACATGTTCCGGCTCGAGAGCAGGTCGGGCGGGGTGAGCCCCACGGCACGAATAATCTGCCCAATCAGGCCGAAGTTGTTGCCGTAGAAATAGCCCCACATGAGCGTTGAGATCACGCCCGGTACCGCGTACGGGACGAAAATCGCCAGGCGCACGAATTTACTGCCCTTGACTCGTCCGCTGTCAATGGCGAAGGCGAAGAAGATCGCGAGGACGAGCATGATCGGGACTTGGATGAGCAGGTACAGAACGATGCGTGAGAGGCCCTCGTAGAGCTTCGGGTCCGTGAATGCCTGCACGTAGTTGGCAATCCCGACGAAGGTCTGCCCGCCGATGATCTGGGTTTTGAACAGGCTGAGGTAGAGGGCGTAGCCGATCGGGACGAGGAGCATCAGCACGAAGAACACCAGGAACGGCGTGATGAAAATGTACGCCATGCGTTGGGTCTGACGGGAATGCGGTGTCTTGTGAGGCTTTTGCGCCCTGATTCCCTTGGTTCGCGCTGTGCCCTCAAGAGGGATTGTGGCCATGATTCGAACTCCGTCTTCGTTGATCCGCGTCCGGCAATCGTGCGGGGCGGCCACCTGGACGCCGCCCGCAGTCGAGCGTCTCCTACTGGGTGACCGTGAAGCCCTGCTGCTTCGCGTAGGAAACGAGCTCCTTTTGAAACGCACCGAACGCCGTGTAGATATCGGTCTTCCCGTGAGTGCCTTGCCGACAGTGCTGTCGTAATCGTTGGCCGCCTGGTCCATGAACGGCACATAGCCGAATCCGGCCGGCACAGTCGCCGCGATCTGAGCGGTCACCTTATTCACCTGCTGACCACCGAAGAACGCAACTTTCTGGCTTGAAAACTGAGGGGAATTCAGCACGGAGGTTCTCGTGGGGAACAAAGCCGACTTGGGGCTAGCGTTCAACTCCTGTGCGGAAGCGGTCGAGTCGTTCAGAAATTTGATGAACTCGTAAGAAGGAATCGGATTTTGGGATCCCTTCATCACCACGTCGGCCGAACCTCCCCAGTTGCCTCCCACGTCTTGACCCGCTGACCACTGCGGCAGCTGCGCGGCCGTCCAGTTGCCCGAGGTCGTCGCCGCGGAACCTTCCAGATTGTCCGGACCCCAGGCGCCCACGATCCAACTGGCGTACTTGTTATGTGCGAAGCCCTGGAACCAGTCGTTGGTGCCCGAAGGATCTGTCGCCACGTCTCCGGACTGCACCGCTTGGGTCAGAAGGTCGGCAACTTTCTTGACCTGAGGCGTTTGCATGTTGATGGTGACGTTTTTGCCACCCGAGTAGCCGAACGGCTTGGCGCCCGCCTGCTGCAGGAGCCCCAGGATCTGCGTCATGTCGGTCGGGCCGAAGTCGGTCAAGTACGAGCCGGTCTTCGCCTTCACCGTTGCGGCGTCGCTGAGGAACTCTTCCCACGTCTTCGGTGCCGACGCGATGCCAGCCTTGGCCAGGATGTCGTGGCGGTACATGAAGATCATGGGACCCGCATCTTGAGGCAAACCGAGGACCTGGCTGCCCCGAGCGACCGAACCCCACGGGCCGCTGGAGTAGTCAGATTTGAGCTGGGTGGCGCCATATGGAGCGAGGTTGAGAATCGAATTGGAGACCTCGAATGACGGCATCTCGTCGTATTCGAGTTGGGCAACGTCCGGTGCGCCCTTACCTGCGTCCAGTGCCGACTGGAGCTTGGTGTATTCCGTACCCCCCTGCCCCGCATCAACCACATCGACCTTGATCTTCGGGTACTTCTTCTCGAATGCCTGAACCTCGGGCGAGATGCCGGGCGTCCAGTCCCAGAAGTTAATGGTCGTGGGCGTCGACATTGCCTTGCTGATCTGCGAGGAAGTCACCGGCCCCGAGGAGGTGGTGGTTGTCCCGGAGGAGCAAGCAGATAGCAGAAGCACGGTGGCGACACCGACTCCGATCACTGTCAATGCTGGTTTGCGCTTCATTCGACTGTTCCATTTCTGTTGATGCCGCCCGTCATCAGTGACGGGCAGTGCGGTCCAGGGGTCGGGAGGCGAGTATCACCAGACCGGCTCCGCGTCGTCCCGGGCTCAGGGCGTCACGGGAGTAAACGTTTTCATTCGGGCCTAAACATTTTTGCCCCGCGTGGGACCGAAAGTCAAGCCATAATGGAAACGTTCTCTTTTGAAGATCGCGGAGTACTGAAAGCCGATCACCGCGCCGCTACTATTACTGAATGGACCTCATGTTCGGGAGTATGGCTTCACGCCCGACGATGCGAGACGTGGCCGAGGAAGCAGGCGTCAGCTTGGCGACGGTGTCCCGGGTCGTGAACGGACATGAGTCGGTCAAGCCGTCCACGTCGGCGGCGGTGCGGGCGGTCATTGATCGTTTAGGTTTTCAGCGCGATGAGATCGCGAGATCCCTTCGGCCGAGTCAAACCTCGCGCACAATCGGACTACTTCTTGGTGATCTGACGAACCCCTTCTACGCCGGACTGGCCAAAGCGATTGTCACCGTCCTGGGGGACCACGGGTATTCGGTTCTTCTCGGCACCGCGGACGAGGATCCCGACACGCAGCGGCGGGCGGTCGGAGACCTCCTTGGGCGTCGAGTCGCGGGTTTGATGATCGTCCCGGATCAGAGCGACCACGCCTACCTTCACCGCACGAACCGGTTCGACTTGGTGCCCGTCGTCTTTCTCGACCGTCCCGGCGCCGGGGACGATTCCGATGTGGTGGTCTTGGCCAACCAGCGGGGCGGTCGGATGGCTGTCGAACACCTGATCAGTCGCGGCCATACGCGCATTGCTACGATCGTCGCCCCGTCCTATTACACGACGAAGCTGCGACTTCAAGGGTACAAACGAGCACTGAAAGATGCCGGTCTGCCTGTTCTCGACGAGCTCATCATCACGCTGTCGCACGGAAGCACCGAGGAGGCTCGACTCGCCACGCAGGCGCTTCTAGCTCGGCCTGATGCGCCAACGGCGATCTTCTCCACGACCAGTTTCCTGACTGAAGGTGTGCTGCGGGGGATGGCCGCCTCCGCGGGGCGGGTTGCCCTGGTCGGCTTTGACGACTTCCCGATGGCCGATATGTTGCCTACCCCTGTCACGGTCGTCACTTCCGAGACCGCAGACATGGGGCGTAAAGCCGCGGAGCTCCTCCTTGGCCGTCTGGACGGAGACGACTCCCCGGCGCGACGCATCGTTCTCCCGGTCGAGTTGGTTACGAGAGGCAGCGGAGAGCTGCCGGTTCCCTCATGACGACTCCTACGTATTCCTCCCCGTGCACCCACTCTGGCGGCACATTGTCGCCCAGGGGAGCGTTCTGCTCCCGTGCCGCGAGCTGCGCGGCGGTTGCGAGACCGATCGCGGTACGGACCACCGTGGCGCGAATTTCCTCGGTCACGGAGACGTGCATCTTGGGGACTACCGCCAGATTAAAGTGGTCTCGGCACCAGCCGCCGGAAGCCACATTGGTGACCCGTAGCGGCGCAGCGAGGAGGTGCACATCTTGACGGATTATGGTTCGCACGTTGATCGTGGTCCTGCAGGTCAGGGGTTCGGGTATGTGCCGTGGGAGTTTCGGCGCTCGGCGACCGCCGACGATCGGGCGGCGCAAACTGCGCATCAGGCCCATCTCGCCTCGCTCGGCGACGCCACGTTCGGGAACAACAGTTACGTGGACCCGTCCGCCGCCGTTTACTGCACGCAACTCACACTCGGCCCCCGGAGTTATATCGCTGCGCGAGCCTATGTCACTGACGACGTCACGATCGGGGCCGATTCGACGATCAACCCGTCTGCGACAGTACGGGGGAAGGTCACCATTGGTGACGGGGTCCGCATCGCGCCACACGCCTCGCTGTACGCGTACAACCACGGACTCGCGCCCGACCGCCCAATCTTTCAACAGCCCCTCACCAGCGTGGGCATTACGATCGGCGACGACGTCTGGATCGGCACCGGCTCCGTTGTCGTCGACGGGGTGACAGTAGGATCCCATGCGGTGATCGGCGCCGGCGCAATCGTCACGAAAGACGTCGACGAGTGGTCGATCATGGGGGGCAACCCAGCGCGCCGGCTCGGGGACCGGCGCACCAGCAGCAGACAAGAAAGACGGGGGGAAGCGCGCGACATCGAAGACCGTCTGGCCTCATTCGGCGACATGGCGCGCCGCCAGGCGGACGTGCTCATCGCGCGCTGCTACGACGGGGAGCGCTTCGTCGATCGGCCAGGCGCTGCGCCGAGTATCCGTCCGTGGTGCGACGCGATCGAGATCGCCGATCTGCTGCTGCACAGCGCCCCCGAACAGCATGGCGTGCCCGAGCTGATCGAACGACTCCGCCTCAGCCAGGATCCCGCATCGGGAGCCTTCATCACAGGGGACGGCGATTTGGCAACAGGACCCGTCATCCCACCCGCCGGCACGACGCTCGCTACCGTGGTCGGATCCGACTACCACATGCTCTCGGTCGGGTATGCATTGCGTCTCCTCGGCAGCTCCCTGGCACACCCGATCTCGCTCGTAAGCCGAGCAACGACCCCAGAAATCCTGACGTTCTTGGCCGGTTTACCGTGGGACCATCGGGCCTGGAACTCCGGAGCCCTCGTCGACTTCCTCGGCACCGCGATCTGGAACAACGCCACCCTCTTCGACGACTCCACCCACCTGGAAACCGTGGTCGGCTGGCTGCAAGCGAACGTCGACCCGGCGACAGGGATGTGGGGCTCCCCACCCCCGACGAAGGCTTGCTCCAGCCGGTGAATGGCTATTACCGGCTGACCCGAGGTGTCCACGCCCAATTCGGCTTGCGGCCACCCGATCCGGACGGCGCAGCGCGGACGGCCCTCGCCGAAGGCGCTGACGCGCGACATTTCGAGGGTCCCGGGTACAACGCGTGCAACGTCCTCGATGTCGTGCACCCGCTCTGGTTATCCGCTCACTACTCCGATAAGACACGATCCCATGGCGAGGCGTGGACGCGACGCCATCTGGCGAAGATCCTCGATCGCTGGCACGACGGCGAAGGCTTCGCGTTCGCGCCCGACCACCCGGGCGAAGCCGGTACTCCGAGTCTCCAAGGAACCGAGATGTGGCTGGCAACAATCTGGCTCATGGCCGACTACCTCGGCATGTCGGAAGCGGTGGGCTATCGACCTCGCGGTATCCACCGGCCCGAACCCGCCATCGACCGCGCCGCACAGAGCAGTCCTCGCGGTTTCAAGGGCGCGTCCCGCGCCTGACGCCGCCGCCGCCAGCCATCGGAGCGGACGCGAGCCAGAACGTCCCTCCAACGACGCGCGTGATCGGCAGTGTTAACTAAGCCGCCGGCCGCCGCTCCTACATGGGATAAGCGGACGCCCTCCGAGGCGAGCTCGTCGAGGATGCCCCACGGGGACGTGTCGCGACGCATGAAAATCCGCGAAGCAGACGCCAAGTCCGCGCCGTGAGCTCGAAATCGCCCATGCTTAGACCCGAAGGGTTCGAGTACGTCGGGACGATCGCCATTCCGCGCGAACGAGAGCCGTTCAACTCCAGAGGGGATTCCCCGAAGCGATCACGCCAGTAACGGCATTGGTGCTCCGGGGAGCCTGGTGGCGGGGTCGGCACGTCCGCGGCAAGCAGTCCATCGCGACGGAGACTCTGCCACACTTCAGCGGGCACCGGCGTGCGCAACCATCCGAGGTTGTCGAGAAGCTGTCCGGCGCGCGCGGGCCCTGTGAGCACCGACGTGACAGTCGGATGCGCGAGCACAAACTGCAATGCCACCGCCGCGGTGGGCACCCCGTAGGAAGCGCACACGCGACGGATCGCCGCTGCGCGAGCCGCATCGGTCGGGGTGAGCGGCTGATAGTGGAAGTTTGTTGCCTCGACGCCGTCGATCATCCCGCCGCTGAGTGCACCGGCGATTGCCACGTCGACTCCGTAACGCTGGCAGAGTGGGAACAGGCGGTCCGCCGCCTCCGGGTCAAGCAACGTGTAACGCTCGGCAAGGAGCAGCACCTCCGGACCAGCGCGCTCGATCAGCTCAGTCGCCGTGGACACGCGGGTAACGCCGATCCCGATGCGGTCGGCGACACCGTCATTGCGGAGGGCGAGCATCGCGGGCCACGCGTCGGTGACGGCTTGATCCAGGTGGTCATCCGGGTCGTGAAGGAACACCACATCGAACCGGTCAACGCCGAGCCGCTCGAGGCTCGCATCGATGGAGCGTCGGATCCCTTCCGCGCTGAAGTCGAAGACGGCGTCGCCGTCCTCGATAACCCTGCCGACCTTCGTGGAAAGCAGGTAATCGTGACGCGGCTTGCCGCGCAGAAAATCTCCGACCATGCGTTCGGCGCGCCCCTCGCCGTAAAACGGTGCGGTGTCGAACCAGCGCAGGCCCTCCTCCCAGGCGGTTGCGAGGGTGATCATCCCCTCGTCCTCGCCGACGCGTGTCAGGGAAGGGTCCGTGTTAGCCCGTGGACGGGCGATGCCGGCGGCGCCGAAGCCGACGCGTGGGAGGATCGAGTGGGCAGTCACTGGACCATTCTGGCAGCATGCCGCCCTCACGTGCAGCTGCGCACGGCGTGCGCCTTACGTCGACCGGCGATGGGAAGGTGTCAATCGTCTGGACCGTGGTTCGGGCCAGACATGTCGGGGTGTCGCGGAGTGCGGCGGCTGTGGTCGGAGGTCGACGGCGTCACTCCCGATGTGATGAGTCCCAGGGCGTCTGGTGACGTCTCGCAAAAGCTCCCCGAGATCACGGTACGTTATGACCTTCACGACGAGCGCGATATCCGGGACGCGGGCAGAGAGCGAAGGAGGCTCAGTGGCCAACGACAAGCAGCGACATCGAACAGCGGTGATCCTCTCGGGGGCGGGCCGATACGCCGACCCGTGGCACCCATTCGCAGAGACGTCGGCCCGGCTGGCCGAGATCATCGAGCTCGAAGGCTTCGACGTGGAGATCGCTGAGAACGTCGATGAACGGATGACCGGCCTGAGCGACGTCGACCTGCTGGTCATGAATGTTGGTAACCCCATCGATCTTGACCCGGCGTTAGACGAGCCGACACGGGTGGGCCTGCTCGCCTACCTCGAGGCCGGAGGACCGCTCCTTTCCAAGCATTCCTCGGCCACCGGTTTTCCTTGGATCGCCGAGTGGGAAAACATTGAAGGAGGACGGTGGGTGGACGGGCAGAGCATGCACCCGGCCTATGGACGCGCGCACATTCTCGTGCACGCAGACCGTTCTCGAGTCCTCGCCGGGATGAACGACTTCGACCTTGATGATGAGCGGTACACGTACCTGCGCGTCAACCCGGCGGTGGTGCCCCTCCTCGGGCACATCCACGACGGCGTCGAATACCTGCTCGCGTGGACTTGGCACTACGGTACGGCGCCAGTCGTTTACCACGCGCTCGGACACGACGCCGCTTCCTACGATTCCGCCGAGCATTGTGAGACAGTGGCGCGATCTGTGCGCTGGCTGATGGGCGACGTGCTACGGCCGTTCCCATCCCTACGTGTCAGGGTTGGGTGAGGCCAGGAGCTAATAGCAAGTCCGCCGTTTGACGTAGGGCGAGAACCAGGAATTCCACCATCATGTCCAGCCCGTCTTTGCGGCCTGCGGAAGGTGTCAACCCTTTTGGGTCAGTTGTTGATGTTGATTGTTGAGTTTGCGGGGTCGGTTGGTGGGTTGATCCAGGCGGCCGTGGGGTGGTCGTGTGGGACGGGCGGCTGTCGGACGAATCGTTCCGGGTGGGCTGTGTAAGCGTCGGTGAGGACGTGCGCGCGGTGGGCGTGGACAGCGGCGGCTCGGCCGTGGTGGAGATCGGCCGGGGTGTGCATACCGATCCCGGAGTGCCGGTGGGAGGTGTTGTACCAGGCGTAGAACTGGGCGCCGAAGGCGCGGGCGTCTTCGATGGACCCGAACGTCGCCGGGAAATCGGGCCTGTACTTGAGGGTCTTGAAGTGTGCTTCGGAGTACGGGTGTCGTTGGAGACGTGTGGGCGGGAGTGCGTTTTCGTGATCCCGAGGTCGGCGAGCAGGAACGCGACAGGTTTCGAAGCCATCGAGGAGCCATTGTCGGCGTGGATCGTCAGCTGGCCGCGATCGACGTGCTGTTTGCGGATGGTGTCGGCGAGGAGCCGCTCGGCGAGAGCGGCGGACTCAGCGGTGGCGATCATCCAGCCGACGATGTAGCGGGAGAAGATGTCGATGATCGAATACAGGTAGAAGTACGACCACTTCACCGGCCCGTGCAGCTTCGTGATGTCCCAGGACCACACCTGATTCGGTCCCGTCGCCACCAGTTCCGGTTTCACCCGCGCCGGGTGGGTCGCCTGACGGCGCCGTTCCCGCACCTCGCCGGCCCGGGCCAATAGCCGGTACATCGTCGAGACCGAACAGAAATAGACGCCCTCGTCCAGCAGGATCGCGTGGATCTCGGCCGGAGCCATGTCCACGAACCGCTCCGAATGCAGCACGTCGAGCACGACCTGCTCCTCAGCCTCGGACAGCGCCCGCGGCTGACGGGCCGGCACCTTCACCGCAGGCGGCGCAGGTGGTGGGGACAGCCGGTGGTGCCGGTAATGCGTCGCCCGCGGCCGGCCGACAGCCTCACAGGCCGCCTTCACGCCGATCATCGGGGTCAGCTCGGTGATCGTCTCGTCGATCATCGCTCGTCGGGCTTGCTGCTGCTGTCGGTCGAGAGCTGGCCCAACAGCAGCGAGAGTTTTCCCTGGATCTCGATCACTTGCCTCGCGGTGGTGAGCTCACCGCTCAACCGGGCGACTTCCTTGCGGAGCCGGGCGGCTTCGCGCTCGGCCGGCGATCCGGGCGGGGCGCCCGCTGGCCGGGCCAGAGCCTGCAGAGCGCCGCGGTCGCGTTGCTCACGCCACGACGCGATCAACGACGTATAGAGACCCTCACGGCGCAGAAGGGCACCTTTCCCTGCCCGGTCGCACTCGTCGTACTCGACCAGGACGTCACGCTTGTACTTCGCGGTATAGGTCCGCCGCGTCGCACGCTCGGGGACCTGCGGGTCCGGCACATCCACCAGCCCAGCCTGCACCGCAACCGGTACAGGCGCCATCCTCACATCCATCAGAAAACTCCTCCCCGCCCTCCACTCCACTAAACCGGACTCTCCGAGTGACTACACCAAGGCTGACACAGAGGGGTGCGCACACCGGTGGGTGACACGCTTTCTGGCAGAGGGCGCCGCGGGCCTTTCCGACGGATCGAGCCGGCCCCGGCGAATGCCGTCGAAGACCAGCCCCGGTCGTGAGGCGGCAGTGCTCGACTCCCGGACTCGTCTGCGTTTAGGTCCCGCGAGGCTCGCTCCCGAGACCGGCGTCCCGGCCCGCACGATCTCTGGCATCCTTCACCGGCATCAGGTTCCGCCGCTGCCTGGCTGGACCCGGTCACCGGGACGGTGATCCGAGCCTCTCGGTCGACGGCGAACCGGTATGAACGCGAGAGACCGGGCGAGCTGGTGCATGTTGACGTGAGGAAACTCGGCCGCATCCCCGGCGGCGGCGGCTGGCGAGCAGACCCGAACCAGAACTCACGCAACCACACGACCAGCCATCACAAGGTCGGTTTCGACTACGTCCACGCCGCAGTCGATGACCACACCCGCTTCGCTTGTGCCGAGATCCACCCCGACGAGAAAGGCGTCACCGCGGCCGGATTCCCACCCTGCCCAAGAAGGGATGACCACTTCACGACACGCATCGCGAGCACGCTCCCGCCCCGTGCATGCCGACCCGCCGAGAAAAGAATGCATCGCCATCCGTCCAAGAAGACAAAAGATTGCCAGCCGCGATGGACTGCGGGCTCTCGGCCGCACCGACCAAGATAATTAGTTCGACTTCTTCTCGTTACCCCTAGACGGGGGGCATGGGCTGGGTCGAGACTGGACGCAATTGTTTGACAGCGTTGTCAGCCCAGGGGCGGCAAGGCGTGAGTTCTAGGGGTCAGTCATGGTCGAATATTCACCAGATCGCACCAACGAGAGTCGAGAGTCGTCGTTCCGGAGGCGAGGTCTGAGGGCGTCGGCGTTGCTGGTCGCCGTCGTCGTCGCGGGTGTTCTCGGCGGAAACGCGTTGACCGCGTCCGCAAGCACCGCGACGGCAGCTGCGCCCGCCGCTTCGATGCCGGTGGGATCGCCGCTTACTGCGCAGAGTGATTTGACCGGGCTGGTGAATCCGTTCATCGGCACCGAGAATCAGGGCCTTGATTTCCCGGCAGCGGGTGCACCGTTCGGGATGGTGCAAGAGAGCCCCCTGATGAAGTCTGGCTCCGGGACCGGGTGTGACTCCGAGGCTGCGACGACGGTCACCGGGTTCAGCCAGACCACAATCAATGGCTGCCGGTTCAACTACTTGCCGATGATGCCGACGACTGGCGCGGTGACGTCCACGGATCCGACACAGTACGCCTCGACATTTAGTCACGCGAACGAGAAAACAGGGCCCGACTACTACCAGACGACCCTCGACAAGTACGACGTCAAAGTCGGCCTGACGGCGACGGCGCGGACAGGGTGGCAGCAGTACACCTTCCCCCGCACCGCGCAGGCGAACGTCATGTTCAACGCCGGCGCCGGGGTCACCTCCTCCGACATCCACGTCGTGGGCAAGAACACCGTCCAGGGCTGGGTCGACGACGGCAAGAAAACCTATTTCGTCGCTCAACTCAGCCGACCCTTCACTTCCTTCGGCACCTGGAAAGGCTCCACGAAGACGGCAGGCTCCCGTGAGTCGGCCGCGACCGGGGCCAACGGGGCGTGGGTGAGCTTTGACACCACGAAGAACGACGCGCCCGTCGTGGCGAAGGTGGGCCTGTCTTTCACGGGCCTTGCCGGGGCGCAGAAGAACCTCACCACTGAAACCGCTCACCTGGGCTTCAACTTCGACGCCGCCCACACGGCCCTGCACAACCAGTGGAACATGATGCTGCACAAGGCTGCCGTCGGCGGTGGCACCCACGACCAGCAGGTCACCTACTACACGGCCCTTTATCACTCGATGCTCGACCCGAACCTGATCGGTGACGTCGATGGCCAGTACGTCGGCGCCGACAAGAAGATCCACACCGCCACCGACTACACCCCCTACAGCAACTTCTCGCTCTGGGACACGTTCCGCACCCAGAACCAGCTGCTGGAAATGCTTGTCCCCAATGTCGCCCACGACATCGACCTGTCGATCCTCGCGATCGCCCGGGAAGGCGGGGCGCTGCCACGCTGGTACCTCGAGGACCAGGAGGGAAACATCATGACCGGTGACCCGGTCACCTCCTTCCTCGTGGAAGGCTGGTCCAAGGGCCTGCTCACCGGGTCGGACGCGCAGGAGGCATACAGATATCTCCGCGCTAACGCGACCCAGATTCCCCCGGCGAATGTCCGGGAGAACGGCCGCGCCGGAGTCGACTACTACAAATCCCTCGGCTACATCCCCTACGGGCTGAACATCAAAACGACGGCCGATTGCCAAGGCGGGACGACCGCGAACTGCTGCCCGACGAAAACCAACGACAACGACTGCTACTACGGAACCTCCGCCACCCTCGAATACGCGGCCGCAGACGCATCACTGGCCTTGATGGCGAAGGGCCTCGGGCATGCCGCTGACGCGACGATGTTCGCCAAGCGAGGCCAGTCATACCAGAACCTCTACGACACCCAGATCGGCCAGTTCCGGCCGCGGACCGCCGCGGACGGCACCTGGCTCAGCCCGTACGACCCGGTCAGCAGTGACCACGCATTCCACGAGCAGAACGCCAGCGAGTACCAGTGGCTGGTCCCGCAGGATCCTGCCGGCCTGGTCAACATGCTGGGCGGCATCGCCACCACCACTAGCAAACTGAACGACTTCTTCGACTACGCGGGCCTTCTCACCGACCCGACCGGCACCGCCCGCACCACCTGGGTCAGTGACCCGCTGACTTACTACTCGTCGAACTACTACAACCCGAACAACGAACCGAACCTTATCGCGCCCTACATGTACACCTGGACCGGCCAGCCCGGCCACACCTCCACCGTCGTCCACGCCCAGGAAACCCTCTACACGAACACCCCCGGCGGGATTCCCGGGAACGACGACATGGGCGAAATGTCCGCCTGGTACGTCATGTCCTCCCTCGGGCTGTACCCGACGACCAGTGGCGGGGACTTCGACGTGATCACCACGCCCCAGTTCCCGCAAGCCCAGGTGAAAATCGGAACCTACGGGACCAGCCAGGGCGGAACCCTGAACGTGTCCGCGCCGGGCTCCAGCATGAGCAACCGGTACGTCGCGTCCGCCACCGTAAACGGGCACCCGTCGAACAAAGCATGGGTCAGCCAGGCAGACACTGCCCACGGCGGCACCCTCGCCTACACCTTGAGCACGGCGCCCACCACCTGGGCGACCGCCGCGAAGGACGCCCCGCCCTCAATCGACACGGCCTCGAACACCACGCGGAGCGTGAGTGCCAGCCTGTCGCCGAGCCAGGCCGTCCTCGAACCGACCACGAGTAACTCCTCCAGCCAGCACCTGCAGTTGACACTCCTGGCCACCACCCCCAAAACGGCCACGATCCATGTCGGCAGCACCGCTCCGGCAGGGTGGTCCGTGTCGCCGTCGACCTCCACGGTCACCACGACCTCCAACGGGCTGCCCTCCCAGGTCACCGTCCCCGTGACCGTGACCGCCCCCGCGGGAACAAAGCCAGGCACCTACCGGATCCCTGTCACCGTGACGATGAATGGGGCGACAGCGGTCACGAAGACCGCGACCGTCACCGTGACCGCTCCCGGCCGCTGCGCCATCCAGACGGCCACCTCGTGCGCCGTTGACCTCAGTGGCGCCTACAACAACGACGGCGTCGCCACCCTCACCGATCCCGGCCAAGGGAACTTCGACGGAACCGGGCTGAGCTTCGCCGCGAACCTCCTCCCGGCGCCCGGCGCCACCACAATTGGAGGTGCCACCTATCAGGCCCCACCCACAACGGGCACCGCGAAGAACTTCGTCAAGTCCACCGGTCAGGCGATCACCCTCCCGAGCGGGAACTACACCAGCCTGGACATCGTCGCCGCCGACAACGGCAGCACCGGGTCCGCAGCTGCCACCGCCGTCGTCACCTACAGCGACGCAGCACGCCACCGTCCCCCTCGAAATGACCGGGTGGGCTAACAACGCTGCGGACTTCGGCAACACTCTCGCCCTGAATACGCCCTACCAGCTCAAGGCCGGAAGCGGGAAAACGGCTACGAAGGCCTCATTGTATGAGACCTCCGTGCCGTTGACTGCCGGGAAAACCGTCCGGTCCCTGACTCTGGCCGCACCATCCGTGCCCGCGTGGGTCGCACCGGGATCCGGAGGACTCGACTGGGCACGCAACAGCACCCTCCAGATCTACGCCATGACACTCCAACACTGACGACGACATCCGCCGCGCCCTTTGTCGGCGCTTCTCGAAATGCGGGGAGCGTCAGACAAAGGGCGTGGTAGGTCCGGTCTGTTCCGGAACGGGATGGCCGCCGTTGACACGAGGGACATGAGTACCGTGAATGCAATCTCGAGACATGGTTCGCTCCCTCCCGCATTCCCTTTTGATCGTCTCACTCGTCAGAGCCAGCCCAGCCTGCACCGCAACCGGCACGGGCGCCATCCTCACATCCATCAGAAAACTCCTCCCCGCCCTCCACGCCACTGAACCGGACTCTCCGAGTGACTACACCAAGGCTGACACAGAGGGCCCGACTCGATCCAGGCGACCTGGCCGATGGCGACTGTTCAAACTGTGTCGTGCATCTCGTTCGCAACAGCCTCCGATTCGCTTCCCGGAAGTACTGGAAACCGATCGCCGACCACCTGAAGAAGGTCTACCAAGCACCGACCGTCCAAGCCGCCGAGCAGAGGTTCGACGAGTTCGCGAAAGAGTGGGAGCCGATCTACCCGGCGATGATCGCCATGTGGCGACGCTCCTGGGGCGAATTCACCCCGTTCCTCGATTACCCGCTCGAGATCCGGAAACTGATCTACACAACCAACGGAATCGAGTCGTTGAACGCCCGCTTTCGGCAAGCAACGAGGCGTCGGGGCCATTTCCCCAACGAGCAGTCCGCGCTCAAGGTGATGTAGGGGTCTGAGTAGTAATTGCGTGAGAACGTGCGCTAACGGGTCAAAGCCCCGTGCTGGCAAGGATCATGGCGCTGTCGGGAAAGCCGAAAGATTTTTCGACGTTGATTTTCACCGCGAGTTCTCGACGCGATTCGACGGTGTTTGGTCGGTCTCGCGCCCGTGTCGGCAATCCCTCGTTTGCCGACGAGGGCTTATCGCACATTTTCGTTCCATTGCTACTCGACCCCCTAGGACGAGAGTACGGTCAGTCCGCGGGTTGCAGCTCCCGGGCCTCGTGTAGGTCGAGCAGCATCTTCACCCGATCGTCCCAACCTGAGAATGAAGTCTGTCGGTAAAGGCGATCGACGTACACGTCGATTGCTGCGTGCGCCTTTCGAAGTTCTGAGGGCATTAGTACGTCGTCATAAAGGACGGCTAACGAGTCGGCCGCGTACAGCTCGCGGCATCAAGGACGGCTTGGCCGAGGCTTTCCAGCTCCGACGTCTGATTCACGGTCATCTTGGGAAAAACGAAATTGTTGTAAACAACATCTTTCGAATACCGGTAGCGGCCGGGGTCTGACCAGTACCGGAACGGTGGTTGGCGTTAGGAGCCGATGCGGTGGGTGAATTCGAGGCGCGACGAGCAGACGTGCGTTCAGAACTCGTCTCAAAACTTTCACCACCTCGCTCGGGAGTGGGAACACATCGGTTCCGGCGAGTCGCGCATGCGCGTGTACGTTGCGGAAATCATGGCTTTTGGACCCTCAGCAGGCCGCATATACGGGTAATTTGAGGCTTAGCGCCACTGGCCGTTCCGCTACTGGTCTCTAATGGTTGTGGCCGGTCTGGGATTGGCTGGCAGGCTGGTGCACGGTTCTGCCGGATGTGACTCTCTACTGGTCTGGCTCGTTTCACGACGGTGCCTTTGGTCTGATCTGTCCGTCCGGCGGGACCTGCATCGACCTGGCCCGTTCCGATGGCTTGATAGAAGGTTGCCCAAGTTCCGCGTCAGCGGACTTGTGGCTCGTTAGAGACACGCCTCGTAGCATTTTCCCAGGTCATGGCTGAGAGAGACCACTTCGAGGAAGGATGGACCACGGTGACTATCGTGGCAGACGAATTCACACATGTGATCGGTGTGGACACCCACGCCAGGACCCACACGTACGCCGCTGTCGAGGCTCGTACCGGAGAGATCCTTGGCACGGCAGTATTCCCCACTAGCCCTGCCGGGCTCGCCCGGGCGAGGAGCTGGATAAATCGACGCGCTCCAGAATCAATGCTCGTCGCCATCGAGGGAACCGGCTCCTATGGTGCAACCCTCACCCGCGCTCTCCAGGCCGAGGGCATTGAGGTTCGGGAGGTGAAGCCACCACGACGTGCTACCCGGTCCGCGCACGGAAAATCTGACGAGATCGACGCGATCGCGGCCGCGCGGACCGCTATTGCCTCGCCCCTGAGCGAACTCAGCACCCCACGAGCCGAGGGCATCCGGTCAGCACTGCGAGTCCTCCTCGTCGCTCGTCAGGCGTTGGACAGCCGTCGAACCGCCGACAACAACATGCTTACCGCGCTCCTTCGCAGTTTCAGCCTCGGCGTCGACGCACGCCGCCCGCTGACCGTGTCGCAGGTGCAGACCGTGGGTGGGTGGCGTGAGCGCTGCACGGACGACTCCGTCATCGGAACAATCCGATCGGAAGCGAAACGACTCGCCACCAGTATTCTCGCCGCAACAAGGCAACTCGATCAGAATCATGCTGCTCTGGCCCATCACGTCCAGGAACTCGCGCCCGGGTTTCTGAACATCAAAGGCGTCGGGCCGGTCACCGGGGCCATCATCCTCGCGGCCTATTCGCATCGAGGGCGCATCCGATCCGAAGCCGCCTTCGCCAGTCTCGCCGGCGTCGCCCCACTCCAGGCCTCCAGCGGCAACGTCGTCCGGCACCGTCTCAGCCGCCGCGGCGACCGTCAACTGAACCGGGCGATGGATATTATCGCCCGCACCCGCATGGTCTCCGATGCTGGAACTCGGGCCTACGTCGATAGGCGGACGGCAGAGGGTAAATCCCGACGAGAGATCCGACGCTGCCTCAAACGCTATGTCGCTCGTCAAATCTTCCGGCAACTCAACAGCCTCATGGGTTGACAACGAACCATAGAAGGATCAGACCCCGATTTCTTACAGACCCGCTGACAACTGACACCAATGGGCGGTGGCGGCGGGCTTTGACACAGTCATGCTGGACTTGCGGAAGGCGAACTGGGCAGCTGTGGCTTCGTCCAGAACCGATCAATTCCGGCAGCTCGCGCCGGTATGTGGGTTTCCCACAAGCCAGCCACCTTGTCGGAGCATTCTGTAAGTTGAGTGGTTCCTTGACGGGGATGTAACGGGCAACAGCGCACCTGTCACAATCACGGCCTACTACGCCCGACTTCCGGCACCGCTAGCCGCACGTGGACGCTTGAATGCTCGTGTCGGGAAACGAAGCGCAGAGACCGCTGCGCGGGGTGCTTACAGTCGCAGCACTCGGCGCGCGTTGCCGTGACCGATTTTCTGCTTGTCGGCGTCGGTGAGGGTTGCCTGCTCCAGGGCGGCGACTGCCGCGCCGGTTTTCTCGTACGGGTAGTCGCGCGAACAGCACCGCATCGACGCCGATCACGAGCACGAGCGCTTCGATCGCTGCTGGCGAAAGCACCCCGCTGGTGGTGACGAGCACGCTGGTCCCGAAGTACTCCGACGGCTTGCGGCGTAGCGGCGCGGGCATGGTGAGGGTGGCGTATCGAGAGTCAAAGCGAGAAAGCTAGAACGGGAGAAACTCCCCCGCATGACCAAGGATCATGGTCGCTCCGGGGTGGCGGTCGAAAACTCCAGACATCACGACTCGCATCGCATGTCCACCCGTCGTGGCCTGACAGCTCCATAACGCGCCACCGAGCTCTGGATGCGCGGAAAGCACGTGCCACTCATCGGCCGGCGGCATCCCAGGATGCAAATACAGGGGAACCTTCAACTCCGCCAGGGCTGCCCACAGCTGGTCAAACCTGGAGTCGTCGAGATACACGCCCAGGATATGGTCATTGACCAGAGCGCCCACGAAACCTAACTGCTCCACGGCCCGGTGAAGCTCCACAACAGCCGCGTCCGGGTCCTGTAGCGGCAAAGCAGCGAACGCGGCAAACCGGC